>CADDZF010000044.1 GCA_902812445.1 Methylococcaceae bacterium
CACCGAATCGGTGGCCGCGCGCTGTCTGTCATTGCCGATTTATCCCGAATTGCCGGCAGCGGATATTCAGCGTGTCGTCAGCGTGATCAAAAGCGTCGTGAATGGCTAGATTACCGCCCCTCATCATGCTGGTCGCCGGCGAAGCATCCGGGGATGAGCATGCGGCTAATCTTTTCATTGAGCTAAAAAAACTCGTCCCGGGAGTGCGCGGAATCGGCATGGGCGGTGCCAGGATGGCCGAAGCCGGCATCGACATCCGCTATGACTCGACCGGCATCGCCGTGATCGGCATTGCCGAAGTGGTGAAGCACTACGGCGAAATTCGCCGCGCCTTGCAACTGATGCAGAAGATCGCCTGTGAGGAAAAGCCCGACCTTTTGATCTGCGTCGATTACAAGGAATTCAATTTCAAGCTGGCGCAGAAGGCCAAGTCGTGTGGCGTCAAGGTTTTGTTCTATGTCAGTCCACAGTTCTGGGCCTGGCGTCCGGGCCGGGTCAAGCGCTATGGCGCGGCCGTGGATATGATGGCGGTAATTTTTCCCTTCGAAGTGCCGTTTTATGAAAAAAGCCGCATACCGGTGCGCTATGTCGGTCATCCGCTGGCCGGCCGAGTCGAGCCGACGCTCGCCAAGGAGGCAGCACTCGAAACCTTCGGCTTGGCCGCCGATCAGCCCGTGATCGGCTTGCTGCCGGGCAGCCGGGTCAATGAAGTCAAGCGTCTGCTGCCGCTCATCATGGACGCTGTTCGCCTGCTTGAGGTCAGATTTCCGGCCGCTCAGTTCATCCTGCTGCAGGCCACTTCGATCAGCGACGATCTGCTGCGGACGGTGCTGGCGCCCACGGCAGCGAAAATCAGCGTGATCAAGGGCCGCAACTACGATGCGCTGCAGTGCTGCGATGCCGTGATCAGCGTATCCGGCACGGCGACGCTGGAAGTCGCGCTACTCGGCGTCCCGATGGTCATCGTCTATCGCGTCTCACCTTTGAGCTATCGCCTCGGACGCTGGTTGATCACCATTCCGTACATCGGATTGCCCAATATTTTGGCGGGCCGACGCATCGTGCAAGAGTTCGTTCAGCACGATGCGACGGCCGGGGCAATCGCCGCCGAGACTGAAAAAATCTTGACTGAGGCGCAATACGCGAACACCATGCGGTCAGCGCTTCTTCAATTAAAAGAAAAGCTGGGCCCCGGTGGCGGTTCGGAAAATTTGGCCAAACTGGCCGCGGAAATGTTAAAAACTTAACGGAATGACGACTATGAGCCGTGCATTTATAAAGGAACAGGATGGCGACCAGCTCAGCTCAGAGCTGCCCGCGCGTCCACAGAGTCCCTATGTCAATTACGTATCGCCGGCTGGTCTGCGCCAATTGCAGGCGCGCGTAAGGCAGCTCGTCGAACAGAAGGCCGCCCTGGCCGCCCAGGACGATCTGGCCAACAGGCAACAACGGGTCAATCTCGAGCGGGACCTCAGATATTACGAAGAGCGCCTACAGCGAGCGGTGCCGGTCGATCCTAAGGCGCAGCCCGACGATCGAGTGCATTTCGGAGCCACCGTTGAGGTCGTCGATGGGGGCGGCGAACGCTTCACGTTTACGATCGTCGGCGAAGACGAGGCCGAAGCCGCCAGCGGCAAGATAAGCTGGATTTCGCCGCTGGCCACTGCCCTGCTCGATGCACGCGTCGGCGATATCGTCACGTGGCAGCGACCTGCTGGAAACAAGGAATTGGAAGTGGTGTCGATTAGCAAAGGCGGATCGTAAGATTCGCCGACTTGTCGGCGGCCGCTTTACTTGCTCACAGCTTGATCAAGATCAGGGAGCGGTTGCACGATCGCGCTCTCGCCGGGACGTCCCGAGGGATTGGTATAGAGATCATTTAGCCTTTGAATGGATTCCTTGCAGGTTTCGTGGACCTGCTCTATCTCCGCGCTCATGTCCTTATTCCAGCCCGCCAGCCGAATCCTCCGAAACAGCGGCCACGGCTGCGCATTGCTCTGGAAGGCGCGAGTCATGTCCCATTTGAGATTCAATGCCTTTTGGCGTTTTCGCAATCGGCGCGCGCCGAGTCGGGCAAACAGCCCATTGAAGAAGACATGCACGCGCGTCCAGACGATCAATAGGCCGGCCAGCAGGCCGACGCCAAGCGCGATGGCCGTGTTGGGCTCTGGCGGGATGAACAGAAAAAAGGCGTAGCCCAGCGCTCCGGCGGCCAGAATAAAGGTAATAAGATCGGCATTTACCACGCGTTTTCGATAACGGGTGACGGTGCGAGTGAGCTCGGGCAGCACCGTATACTGTAACTCCTCGCTCAAGCGTTCGAGCGTGCGGAGGATGCGGTAGGCGCGCTCGATTTCCACCTGCTGCATGCGGCCGTGGATTTCCCGCAGGTCGCGGTCGCGTTTCTGCCTGTAGCGCTTGCTCACCGCCTCATCTTCGATCGGCACCGAGACTTCCGGCGAGTAGATGGTGTAGAAGCGTCCGGCCGTCAGCCCGTGCTCCGCCAGTGCGCGTTGCCAGGCGGCGACGACTTCTTCCGGGTTGTCTTCGCGCGCCGTGGTATCCATCTGGTTGAGGATATAGAGAAATTTATCGGAGTCGGGCCGCTTGATGGTATCGGCCACCAGATAGCGCAGTGTGTCGCGCATGGCGCCGGGCTCCGGGTGGCGAGCGTCGAAAAAGACCAGCGCCAGGTCGGAAATATCGATGATGTGCGTGGTAATGCGCAGAATGGCGTCCCGCTGCGGATCGGCGTCGAAGCCCGGCGAATCGATGATGATCTTGCCCCGCAAGTACTCGCTGGAGCAAGTCTTGAGCTGCAGATAGGCGTTGATGCGCTGTCCTTCGCCTTCGACGGCCTGTTCCAGCTCTCGGCTAATCTCGAAAAAAGGAAACCGCGGATCGGCGTCGAGTGCAATGCCCGGCAGGGTTTGCGGTTCGGGATAGTTGGAATAGCAGAGCACGGTAAATCGATCATCCACCGCCTGGTTGCCGGTGCGCTGGACGCGGCTGCCCAGAAAATGATTGATGAAGGTCGATTTACCGGCGGAGAAGGTGCCGAGCATCGAAATGACCGGCCACCAGGAAATTTGGCCGGCACTGGAATAGTCCTCGCCGATGAGACCCAGACTACGCGCGATATGGTCGATGTGTTCGAAGCTCTGCGCCGCGTTCAGCAAGACCGGATTTTCTTCGGTGAGATGTTTTTCAAGATTCGCTAAGGAATATCTGCTCATGGAGTTTGTTCTGTCCCGTTCGTGACGGCTTTTGGTGACGTTTTGTGATCAAGACGGCGGTCTTAGGCTTACATGCCGCTCCACCGTATGAAACAAGCCCATTTAAGCGGTGAAGCTCGCTCGCTGTCAAAATTTATCCGGCGCAATGGCATGGATGCGTTCCCGAGCACCGTCGCTGCGCCCTTTTGCCGGCCAATTCAGAGCGTGCGCGTGTCGCCGACCGGCCCTTCCTTGCAAAAGGCAAGGATCGGACCTTTCTGCTTGTGCAGAGCAGATTTTCCGGTGCAATGATGTCCTGTTTCGGCGAAAATACTATTATGATCCTCCTCCAGCCGCCATCGTATCAAATCCGGCGCAGTCTGCGTGCGCGGCGAATGCGCATCGTCATCAGGCCGGGACATATCGAGCTAGTTGCGCCGGTTTCGGCAAACCAAGCTGAGATCTGCGATTTCTTCCACCGGCATCGGGATTGGGCGCAGCAAAAAAGCGAACAGCTCGACGCCCGCGCCGGATCGATCGGGGCGCAGCTGCCTGCGCGCCTCGAAACCGGCGGCAAAATTCCATTTCAGGGGCGGAAGGTCAGCCTGCTCATCCGTCAATCGAGCCAACCGCGTCCTGGAATCACATTTGACGACGATGGCTTCCTGATTTCAATTCCGGCAAAGTGCGGCGGGCAACAGGCCGAACGTCTGGCGCGCAGGACGCTGTTGAGCTGGCTGAAGCTTCGGCTGCAGGCCGAGGCGCATGCGATCATTCAACAGCACGCCGGGCGGCATGCCTTGTATCCCCGTGGCGTTCGCATCCGGACGATGAACACCCGCTGGGGTAGTCTCGGCATCCATAACGACATGAATCTCAATCTGCGGCTGATCCTTGCGCCGCCTTCTGTGCTCGAGTACGTGGTCGTGCACGAGCTTTGCCATATCCGGCACCGCGATCATTCGCGCCGCTTCTGGTCACTGGTGGCGCGGCATTTGCCGCAGTACGCCGCCGAGCGGTCATGGCTGCGAGCGCACGGCGACGTACTCATGACCTGGTTCGATGAGCGTTCGCCCCGATGAGACGCAACTACCGACCATTGGTATGGATTCTCCTCAGCATACTTTTTTTCACTGCGCAGGAGCTTGTCGACCATCGTCTCACGAGCTGGTGTCGAATCTGCCGGGCCATGCAGGGGGCCATGGCCGCACTGGCGCAAGACTACCCCCTCATATCGCTGGCCATGCAGTCCGGTGATGCTCCAGCGGTCGAGCGCTACCTCAAGGCAGAGCGGATCAGGCTGCCAGTGATTTTGGATGAAGCCGGGACGCTGGCGGGCCGCTACGGAGTGCGCGGCGTGCCGGCGATATTCGTGCTCGGGCCCGACGGCGACATCCGCTATGCAACCGCGGGTTATACCAGCGCCATCGGCCTGCGCACACGGCTGTGGATGGCCGGACTGTCGCGACCCAACGGCGCGAGGCCCGGATCGTGATCGGTCCGCTCGACTGCCCGGCTGTCCGCTCGGTGTGCGTTCAAGCATGAACATAAGCGGGCGAGCGGATCGTTCGCTACCGTCCAGTATGATGGCAATCGAGATCAGCCGTCCAGGCTCTTGGGACGTCCTCAAGCCGTGCAGGCGGGCGGTGCCGCTGCCTGGCCGCGGCGAGGTGTTGGTCGAAGTCGCGGCCGCCGGCGTGAACCGGCCCGATGTGGTGCAGCGGCAGGGACTGTATACGCCACCGCCCGGCGCCTCGGATATTCCCGGCCTGGAAATTGCTGGCGAAATCGTCGTCATCGGCGCGGGTGTGACCGGGCTCGAACTCGGCGATACCGTCTGCGCGCTGGTCACCGGCGGCGGCTACGCGGAATATTGCATCGCGGCGGCGCCGTTATGCCTGCCGCTTCCGGAAGGCATGGACAGCGTCCGGGCGGCGGCGCTGCCGGAGACGCTGTTCACGGTCTGGAGTAACGTCTTTGATCGGGGCCAGCTCAAGTCCCGCGAGCGCTTTCTGGTACACGGCGGCGCTGGCGGTATCGGCACGATGGCCATACAGCTGGCTCACAACTGGGGCGCAGATGTTTTCGCCACCGCGGGCAGCGCAGAAAAATGCCGGGCCTGCAGGGAACTGGGGGCGAGCATGGCGATCAACTATCGCGAGGAAGATTTCGTCGAGCGCGTGAACGTGGAAACCGGCGGCCAAGGCGTCGATTTGATCCTCGACATCATCGGTGGCGATTATCTGCAGCGCAACCTGAACTGCCTTGCCGTCGACGGCCGCCTGCTGCAGATCGCCGTGCAGCACGGACCAAAAGCCGCTATCAACGTGTTGCCGGTCATGCTCAAGAGACTCACGCTCACAGGTTCCGTCTTGCGCCCACGCAGTATCGCCGACAAGGCCGTCATCGCCGATGCCTTGCGCGACAAGGTATGGCCTGGATTGGCAGCGGGCTCCATCAGGCCCCTCATCCACGCCACTTTTCCCTTGGCGCAGGCCGCGCAAGCGCATCGTTTGATGGAGGAAGGCGCGCATATCGGCAAGATCGTATTGACCGTACGCTGATTTTGCAGTAAATGCATGGGCCGTCAGCAAGGCTGAGCTGACCGCGGACCATGCCAAACCAACGCAAGAGTTGACCTGAAGGCTGCCGATGAGATTTCTGATGAAAAACCAGTGCGGGCTGCGCCTGCCAAGCATCGCACTGCTGTGTTTGTTGCTGAATGCGTGCGCGAACCGGCCGGTCCTCCAAGAGCTCGCCTGGCCTGAGCCGGAGCCGCTCACGCAGAGTCTCGAGCGCCACCACTTTTTCCTGGCAAGAGAGGAAAGCGTAATTGGCCAATTGGCGATGGTCACTCTGCGCGAAGGCGATACGCTGCCAGATGTCGCCAGGCATTTCGGCCTTGGATTTCAGGAGATCGGCGATGCAAATCCGGACATCGATGCCTGGGCGCCGGCCCCGCAGAGCCGGGCAATCCTGCCCGTTCAGTTTGTTCTGCCGGACGCGCCAAAAAAAGGCATCGTGATCAATCTGGCGACCATGCGTCTGTTCCATTATCCGCACGCTAACGACTTTGCGGAAGTGGTGACCTATCCGGTCGGAACCGGGCGGCAGGGACGGTCCACGCCCATGGGGCAAATGCTTGTCGAACGCAAAGCCATCAATCCCACCTGGTTTGTACCGGCTTCGATACGCCAAGATCATGCGCTCAAAGGCGATCCCCTGCCGCAAGCGGTACTGCCGGGTCCGGCCAATCCGCTCGGCAATCGCGCCATGTACCTCAGCAAGTCGAGCTATCTCATCCACGGCACGAACAAACCTTACAGCGTTGGTCTGCGCGCCAGTAATGGCTGTATTCGTCTCTACCCGGAGCACATCGAAAAACTATTTCAGGACCTACCCGTCAAAACCCCCGTGCGGATCGTCAACCAACCTTATCTCATCGGCTGGCGCGATGGCAGCCTGTATCTCGAAGCGCACACGCCGCACCGAGAGTTAAAGGCCCGGCAGCTCCGCCAAAAGCTCTACGGCCAGCTCAAGAAGATCGAGAAAAAACAGGCTCGTAAAGTGGACTGGGCGAGAGTGGACGAGACCCTGAGGCAGGCGCGCGGCATACCGGTACCGATCTTCCAGCAGACCGATGATCTCGAGGCGATACTGCGCAAGGCGGTTCAGCTGTCGCATCCGGAACAGCTTTACGGCAGTCCGGAAGTCCCAGCGATGACGCCACGGGGCTGGTATCTCGATGTCGCTGCCGCTAGCGACGAACTCAGCGCCCGGCGTCTTGCGGCGGTGCTCAATCATCAGGGACCGCAAATACCCGCCCGGACGACGATGAAGGATGGACGTTACCGCGTCATCGCAGGACCCTTCGAAGACTCGAAGCGGGCCAAGGAGGCGGTGAAGCGTTTGAAAGTCGACTTGGAGCTCGACGCGGCTATCGTGCCGCCGGCGAAGCAGCTGAGCGATGCGGCAAACGCCCATCGCTCGCCGGATTAGACCTGCGCCTCTGGTTCCTCGTAGCGCAACGGCGTGGCGTTGGTGACAACTCCAGCGCCTCTGCCGGCGCCACCGTTGCAGTCGCTCGCTGAACGACTCGCTAACCGCATACTCCGTTGCCACTTCCGCTGCACTCTGTCCCCCGATCGCAGGCCGCTACAATCGGCTTGCGCCATGATCGCCCGCGTCCCGCAATCCGTCTCAGGAGCCGGCCGCGAACCCCTGGTATCGCTAGGGAACCAAAACGCTCCAGCGGTTTGCCCGGCTTTGAAGACGACGCTTCAAGGCCTACCGGCGATCAGAGAAACGCAAGGCGGCCCGATAAAGCAGGTCCCGGGGAGCGCCTGTCATTTCCGCAGCCAGTGCCACCGTGTCTTTGACCGAGCATTTCCCGAGCAGAATCTTCACGATGCGCTCCTGCTCACTCGTCAGCGCTTCTCCTTTGATTTGGGGGGCGCCTTCCAGCAGCAAAACGAATTCGCCTTTCAACGTATCGGCGTATTGCCGGACATACGAAAAAACGTCTCCCACGGTGATCCTGACCACGGTCTCGTGCAGCTTGGTGAGTTCCCGGGCAATGACGATACGGCGTTCCGGCGGGATGACGGCGGCCACGTCCTTGAGGCACGCGTCCACGCGATGGCTTGATTCGTAGAAGATCAAGGTTCTCGGATCGTGCCGCAAGGCCATCAGATGAGCTTTCCGCGCGGACGAGGTGCGGGGCAGAAAACCTTCGAAGGAGAACCGGTGAGTGGAAAGGCCTGAAACCACAAGCGCGGCAATCAAGGCGCAAGCGCCGGGAATCGGCACGATCGTTATGTTCGCCGCCGCCGCCCGCCGCACCAAGGGAAAGCCGGGGTCACTGATCAGCGGCGTCCCGGCATCAGCAATCAAGGCCACCGATTCGCCCTGGAGCAGCCGCTCGCAGAGTCTGCGCGCTGCTTCCTCCTCGTTATGCTCGTGCAAAGCGACCATGGGTGTGGCAATGCCGTAATGAACCAGCAATGGCCGGCTGTGCCGAGTGTCTTCGGCGGCTATGACTGCGCACCGCTTCAGCACTTCAATGGCGCGATAACTGAAATCGCCGAGATTGCCGATAGGGGTTGACACTAGGTATAGTATCCCGTGCTGTTCTTGTCGCATGCCGCTTCCCTGGAAACAACCAACGCCCTATTCGAAACCGGGCAGATAACCGCCTTCCAAATCGAGTTTTAAGCAATAACCATGACTGCGCCGCATAAAACCCTGTCCGTCCTGCTCGCTCTCCTCGTGGTCGGGTGTGCCATGCAGGCCGAGAGGCAGCGCGCGCCTGAAAATCCCGCCGCCGAGGCGGAAAATTTGCTGCGGGCGGGTGATTACACGGGCGCCGCCCACCTCTACCGGCAGCTGTCCGAGAATCCGGCCGCCACGACGCCGGATTATTTTCGCTTGCAAGCTGCAGAGGCCTTGCTGCAAGTCAACGACACGCAGGGCGCCAATGCACTCATTGAACGCACCAATCCGGACACTTTCGATGCCTACAATAAGAGCCGTTTCATTCTGTTGAAAAGCCGGCTCGATGTCGAATCCGGCCAAGTCAAGGCAGCGCTGGCGAAACTCGATGGCATTTCCGCTCGGCAACTGGACCCGACGCTAAGAGCCCGCTACCACGCCGTGCGCGCCGACGCCTATGCCAAGACGGGCGATTGGCTCGCCAGTGCCCGTGAACGCGTTGACCTCGCCGCCATGCTGCGCGATGCGGACGCGGTACAGCAAAACAACCAGGCCATTCTTGAGGCCCTGCGCCAGTTGCCCGACCGGGTGCTGGAACGACGCCAGCCACCGCCGGACGAGCTGGGCGGCTGGATGGCGCTTGCCCGGATACTCAAGCGCACGCACGTCTCCAGCGCGGCAATCAGACAGCAAATCGAGCGCTGGCGCCTCGCGTATCCCCATCATCCGGCCGACGGGCCATTGCTCGACGCCTTTGCTCAGCAGCATAGCGAAGAGAACCTCCCGCCCAAATCCATTGCGGTCATGCTGCCTCTGTCCGGCTCCCTGGCAGCGGCCGGCGAAGCCATCCGCGTCGGTATCACATCAGCGTATTATGCCCAGGATGCGGGCGCAAGACCGATCATCCGTTTTCACGATAGTGAGAAACGACCGATCTATGCCTTGTATCAGGCGTTGATCGATCAGGGCGCGGATTTCATCATCGGTCCTTTGGTAAAAAAGGAGCTGGCCGATCTGGCCGCGGGCGGAGATATCACCGTGCCGGTGCTGGCGCTGAATCAGGTGCCGGAAACGACGCGCGACGATCTCTACCAGTTCGGCCTGAACCCCGAGGAAGAGGTCGAACAGGCGGCCAGCAGCGCCTGGTTCGATGGCCGCCAGAACGCTCTGATACTGGCGCCTGCCTCGGCTTTCGGCGAGCGCCTGGTCAGCCATTTCAGCCAATATTGGCGACGGCTTGGCGGCAAGATTCTCGCCATCAAGACCTATTCTCCCAAGGCCAAGGACTATGCCGGGCCGATCAAAAGCCTGCTGGCAGAGGCAACCGCCGCACCGGTGACGGCTGGCGGCGCACCGATCGCTGGCGAGGCGATCGCCGCCGAAATTTCGCCCCAGCCGGCGGATTTCATCTTTCTCGTCGCCGACGCGCAGAGCGCGCCGCTCATACAGCCTCAGTTCAATTTTTACGGGGCGGGAACGATGCCGGTCTACTCCATTTCGCACGTCTTCTCGGGTAAGGCCAACACAGGTCTCGACGAGGATCTGTCCGGGGTGATTTTTTGCGATATTCCCTGGCTGCTGAACGCCGATGACAATAGTCCGCTCGCCAAGCGAAGTCTACAGCCGCTCTGGCAGGGAACGCCGGACACGTTCATACGCCTGATCGCCATGGGCATAGACGCGTATAATCTGATTCCACAGCTCTCCGCCTTGCGGGATCACCCCAACAGCCGCTACGCCGGCGCTACCGGTAGCCTATCCATCAGCTCCGGAAACCGCATCCAACGGCAGCTGGAGTGCGCGCAGTTCGAGCAGGGAACACTGCGGCTGCGCGGACCGGCGCCTTTTTTACAGCCGGGCGATGGAACCGCTGCGCGCTCACCGATGACGCATTGACATCAATGAAACCGCTCCCACCCCAATCCACTGCTCTGACGCGAGGGCGGCAAGCCGAGGATGCGGCGCTGGCGTTTCTCGAGCAGCAGGGATTACGGCTGCTCGAGCGCAACTACCGGTGCCGTCACGGCGAGATTGATCTGATCATGGAACACGCCCGCGCAGTGGTTTTTGTCGAAGTGCGTTACCGCCAGAGCGCACAATTCGGCAGCGCGCTGGAAAGCGTCGACCGGCACAAGCAATCCCGCCTGATTGCCTGCGCCTTGCACTATCTGAGCGCACGCAAGCCCAGTCGACCGCTGCGATTCGATGTGGTAGCCATCGCGCCCAAGCGGGAGGGGTTCACTTTTACCTGGGTCAGCAACGCCTTCCAGGCTTGAGCCATCATCGATGCAGCTACAGGACCGCATACACCAGCTTTTCATGGCCAGCACACAGACGGCCTTAACCGCCCTTGCGAGCCTGGCCGAGCCGGTCGAGTCGGCGGCGCGGGCGCTGGCCAGCTGTCTCATCAACGACGGCAAGATCCTCTGCTGCGGCAACGGCGGATCGGCGGCCCAGGCGCATGACCGTGACATGCCGGTGATGGCCTTCAGCGGGCGGGGACGGCGGTGCACTGGTTCCGCTATTATGCGAGAGGGAGGTCGAGATCTGCGTCTTTTCCGAATCCACCGCCCGCATCCAGGAGGTCCACCTCATCGTTACTCACTGCCTGTGCGAGCTGATCGGCCACCCGTTGTTTGGTGAATGACGTCATGCCACTGCATTCCAGCCTGATTGCGCATCTGGCGCATATCTTCCCGACCGGCGCTCTCTACACCGAGCCCGCTGACTGCTGGGCCTACGGCTATGACAACAGCCGCCGACACGCCTTGCCGGAGGCCGTGGTATTTCCCACGACGCACGAGCAGGTGGTCGACCTGGTACGGCTCTGCAATCAGCATGGTATTGCGCTGACACCGCGCGGGCGGGGAACGGGCACGACGGGCGCCACCGTACCGTTGAGCGGAGGGGTCATCGTCTCACTCGAGCGGATGGGCCGGATCGTGGAATTTTCTCCGGAAAACCGCTACATCGTGGTCGAGCCAGGCATCACCAACCAGGCGGTACAGGACGCCGTCAAAGCGCACGGGTTTTTCTGGCCGCCCGATCCGACCAGCGCCGCCTATTGCACCGTTGGCGGCAATCTGGCTTACAACTCGGCAGGTCCACGGGCAGTCAAATACGGTACGCCGCGCGAGAACACACTGGGGCTGCGCGCCGTGACCGGCGCCGGCAAGCCGCTGCGGGTCGGCGTCATGACCAGCAAGGGCGTCGTTGGCTATGACCTGACCCGACTGCTGATCGGCTCCGAAGGCACTTTGGCCGTCATCACCGAAGCCACGTTAAAGCTGACGCCCTTGCCGGAGACCAAGCGCACTCTACGCGCCGTTTACGCGAGTGTCAGCGATGCCGCGCGAGCGATCGCCAAAGTCATGGCACAGCCCGTGACCCCCTGCGCCTTGGAGTTCATCGACGGCAATGCGGTCGAGATGATCCGCCAGTATTCCCGCTGTGATTTGCCGCCACGGGCAAACGCCTTGTTGATGATTGAAGTGGACGGCCTAGTCCAGGGCATGGACGCCGCGGTCGATCGGGTCAGCGCGGCAGCGCGCACCGAGGGCCTGCTGGAATTGCACGTGGCGCAGACCGAAGAGGAAGTGGCCGCCCTGTGGCAGACGCGCAAGGCGCTCTCGCCCGCCCTGCGCAAAGTGGCGCCGCAGAAAATCAACGAAGATATCGTCGTTCCCGTGAGCGCGCTGCCCGCTCTCATCGCCGGTCTGGATCAACTGTCCGCGCGGTTCGGCCTGCCTATCGTGAACTTCGGTCATGCCGGCAACGGCAATATTCACGTCAATCTGTTGCTCGATCCGAACAAGCCCGGCGAGAAGGAGAAAGCGCACGACTGCCTGAACCGGATTTTCGCGCTGGTACTGACGCTGCGCGGCACGCTGTCCGGCGAACACGGCGTAGGGCTGGCAAAGCGTGACTACATCGATCGCGAACTGGAGCCCAACGCCCTGCAGCTCATGCGTGACATCAAGCGCCAATTCGATCCGAACGGCATCTTGAACGCCGACAAGCTGTTTCCCTTGATCTGACGCCCCACAAAACACGGATCAGTCTATAAGGATCGGACAAAACGAAGCTGTGGTTGGCTCCCCCATGCCCTATCTTCAGCCAATCGGCCAAGGCTGCTGATGCCATGTCTGCTTCTGCCGTGAACTTTTCATCCAGGATACAGCCTTGACCGGCTCAATGCTCTGCCGGGGCTGCGACATCCGCGCAAGACCAAGTGAGCACAAGGATCCGGCTCTTTCCGTCTGACTATCGATCAATTCGGCGGCTGGCCGCCGGTCAACGGCACGAACTGCACCGGCAACAGCTCGCGAGTGCGGATCTTGCCCTCCGCATCCTTTTCGACCAATACCAGATACTGGGTCAGAAAACGGCCGCCGACGGGAATCACCAATCGGCCGCCGGGTTTCAGCTGCTGAACCAGCGGCGGAGGAATCTGGGTCGGCGCCGCGGTGACGATGATGGCGTCGAACGGCGCATGCTCCGGCCAACCGTAATAGCCGTCGCCGACCTTGACGTCGACCTGGTCATAACCGAGCCTTCGCAGCCGTTCAGCGGCTTGCCTGCCGAGCTCGGGAACGATTTCGATGGTGTAGACGTGGCTCGCCAACTCCGCCAGTATTGCCGCCTGATAGCCTGAGCCGGTGCCGATCTCGAGCACCACAGCGTCCTTCTGCAGATTCAACAGATCGGTCATGATAGCGACGATGAAGGGTTGCGAAATCGTTTGCCCATAGCCGATCGGCAGCGGACGGTTGTCATAAGCCATCGCTTGATAGGATTGCGGCACGAACTCATGGCGCGGCACTTTACTCAGCGCGGCGAGTACGCGGGCGTCCAGCTCGGTCTTGCCGATTTCAGCGCCCGTCATGCGGACGTCCTGCTGGATTTCTTCAAGCATACGGGAACGCTGATGGGCATAGTCCTCCGCTGCAACTGCGAAGGCGGCTGCGAGCGAAACGATTGCAGCGAACAGGCGAAGTGGCAGTGTCAGCCTGGTCGCCCAAGGCTTACCCGGTTGCAACAGGATGCCCATAACAGACAGGACTCACGTAGCGAACAAAAGCTACTCGCTGGCCAAATTCACTATATCGATCATGCCGTTTATAGAATCAGACAGCGATTTCAGCCGCCCGTTGCAGCTGGCGCCCAACTTTTAGGCTGCGCCCTAGAATCGTTCCGGCGCGAGCACCCAGGCGGGTTATCGCCGGCTCTGTTCGCCGCTGGGCTGATGCGGAAGATTATTCGCTGCTACTGAATCTCCGGCGTGCTGCCTGTCTAATGGTGCAAGATAAGGTCTGATGCGGGTGAGCGTCTCTTTTGCCGAGAAGCCTCATCTCTTTACGGCAATCCATTGAGCTTGGCTGCTGAATCTTATATCGTTGTGAGCCTTGTAGCACCAGGCTTACAAGCGTGATCGCTGAAGATTCGATCGCATTTCCGGTTTGAGTTTTTTACGAACGGAGGAAGCCCATGTCGAGTGAGACTCAAGAGAGTTACCACGAGCTGACGGACGATCAAACTTGGCGTTTCAGCCCAAATCGGATCAAGCAGGCGGTCCAGCAAATTTTCGATATCCTGATCAAGGACTATACCGGCCGGGTCGCTCTACAGCTGAAGAACGCTCAGGCGGCCGCCGGAGCGCGCGATCCTGCCTGCACGGTGGTCTTCAACCATCCCGGTGCGTTGCGCAATCTGGTCCTGCGCCACGATCTTGAGCAGGTCGCCGAAGCGCACCTGGCCGGTGAAGTGGATATCAACGGCAGCGTGGAAGCGCTGTTCGACCTGGTCGATCACCTGCTGGAAAAAACGTTCAACTGGCCGACGCGACTGGAGCTGTTTTGGCAGGCGCTGCACCTGCCGCCCTCGGCGGGCGTTCGCCTGTCGCGGCTAAGTCGGGCGGGAGCCGAGGCGCGCCGAAACTCGCGGCAGAGCATTGCGCATCACTATGATGTTTCCAACGAGTTCTACCGGCTGTGGCTCGATCCGGAAATGGTCTATTCCTGCGCCTACTTCCGCGATCCAGATCAGAGCCTGGCCGCCGCGCAGCAGGACAAGCTTGACTATATCTGCCGCAAGCTGAATCTCCAGCCGGGGCAATCGCTGCTGGACATTGGCTGCGGCTGGGGTGCGCTGGTTCTCTGGGCGGCCAGGCACTATGGCGTCAAGGCTCACGGCATCACCCTGAGCGAGCAGCAGTACCGGCACGCGGCCGAGCGGATCGTCCGTGAGAACCTGCAAGAGCAGGTCACGGTGGAGCTGCGCGACTACCGGGAGCTTCCGGCCGTCTCCAGCTATGACCGCATCGTCAGCGTCGGCATGTTCGAGCACATCGGCATCGCCAATTTTCCTCGCTATTTCGGTGTCATCAAGCGCGCACTCAAGCCGGGCGGCTTGTTCCTCAACCACGGGATTACCAATGATACCGGTTGGAACCCGCGCGAGCCGGTGGCGCGCTTCATCAATCATTACGTATTTCCGGATGGTGAACTCGCCCGCGTCAGCGAAGTCACCACAGCGATGGAAAACGCCGGGCTGGAGATCGTCGATGTAGAGGGGCTCCGCCAGCACTATGCGTTGACCTTGCGGCACTGGATCAAGGCGCTGGAAACGCAGGCGGGCAAGGCGTGGACCATGGTCGGCGAGGCGACGTACCGACTGTGGCGTCTGTATATGGGCGGTTCGGCCTATTATTTCGATCAAGGTAGCACCGGGATTTACCAGATACTGGCGGGGCACAATCGCCAGCCCCTCAGGCTTCCGCTGACCCGCGAGCCCCTCTATCGGGCGCCGTTGCCTTCGCAGGTCTCGCGGGCATGAGGGATACAACGCAAATGGCGGCCATGGATCCGACAATCGTGCAAAAGGACTGGCACGCGCGAGGATTCGGCTGCGATCTGTGGATCGACCCGCCGGGGCAGCGCTGGGAGGACTTCGTGCACGCCGTCGACGAGCTGGTGATGGTGTTGGAAGGCGACGTCGAGTTTGCGATCGGCGGCAAGCTGCATCATCCCCGCCCAGGCGAAGAGCTTTTGATCCCCGCCGGGGTCAGGCATTCGGTCAGAAACCGGGGAAACTCGATCGCGCGTTGGCTTTACGGCTATTGCCGCGCGTCAATGCAAAAGCCCGTCGACTAAGGGCCTTGCGCCCGCTCACAGCGGGCTGGCGAGAAGGCGTTGCAGCGGTCGGATGGAGCGTTGCCCTGCTATGGGGGTTTTTCATGACTGATGCTGTTCCTACTTCTCACGCTCCATTCGAGCCTGATGCGGCCAATGACCTGCTGGCGGTGGTGCGGGACGTTATGGCCGAGGTCCGGCCCGGGCAGGTGATAACTCGGCCGCTTTCACTGGACAGTTCCCTGGACACCGAGTTGGGGCTCGACAGCCTGAGCCGGATGCAGTTGCTGGCGCGCATCGAGCGCCGTTTCGGGGTGGGGCTGCCGGAACGGGTGTTAGCGGAAGCCGCAACGCCCCGCGATCTCCTGCGCGCAGTGCTGGGTGCGACACCCCGGCTCGGACTCGAGCAGGCAACGAAGGTCACCCGACTCGCTGTGGGAGAAGCGCAGGCCGCCCCCTCTAGCGCCAAGACCCTGATCGACGTGCTCGACTGGCACATCCAGCAGCATCCCGAGCGAGCGCACATCCGTCTGTACAGCGATGAAGAGGAAGGCGACACCCTGACTTATCGTCAACTGCAGGAAGGCGCGGTCACAGTGGCCGCGGGCTTGCAGTATCATGGCGTTGAGCGTGGGCAGGCGATCGCACTCATGCTGCCCACGGGGACAGCGTATTTTTTCAGCTTTATCGGTATCCTCTTGGCCGGCTGCGTACCGGTTCCCATCTATCCGCCGGCGCGTCCCTCTCAGTTGGAGGATCATCTACGGCGGCACGCCGGCATCCTGGCGAACTGCTTGGCGCCGGTCCTGATCACCCTTCCCGAAGGTAAAGCGCTTGCCCGCCTGCTGCGCGCACACGTCGAGAGCTTGCGGCAAGTGGTCTCGGTCGAGGAGTTGGCCGGCCTGCCGGGAACCTGGCGGTATCCGCCCCTTACCGCGGACGATACGGCTTTTCTGCAGTACACGTCCGGAAGCACTGGCAATCCCAAAGGGGTGGTTCTCAGCCACGCCAACCTGCTGGCCAATATCCGCGCCATGGGCAGCGTGGTCCGTGCAAGCGCGGACGACGTGTTCGTCAGCTGGCTGCCCCTGTACCACGATATGGGGCTCATCGGAGCCTGGTTGGGCAGCCTCTACTACGCCTTTCCGCTGGTGATCATGCCGCCTCTGAGTTTCCTTTCCCGGCCGCAGCGCTGGCTGTGGGCGCTTCATCGCTACCGCGGCACCTTGTCGGCTGCACCCAATTTCGGCTATGAGACCTGCCTCCGGCGGCTGGAGGATCGGGACATTCAGGGTCTGGATCTGTCCTCCTGGCGCCTTGCCTTCAACGGCGCCGAAGCGGTGAGTCCGGAAACCTTGACCCGATTCATGCAGCGATTCGCCAGCTATGGCTTTCAACGGGAATCTCTGATTCCGGTTTACGGGCTCGCGGAATCTTCGGTAGGGCTGACTTTTCCGCCTTTGGGCCGGGAACCCCTCATCGATCTCGTTCAGCGTGACGTCTTCACCCGCTCGGGACAGGCGATCCCCGCCGCAGCGACGGACAAGACCGCGCTCCGCTTTATCGCCTGCGGCCTGCCTCTGCCGGGACACCAGATTCGCGTGGTCGATGAGGCGGATCGAGAGCTTCCCGAGCGCCGCCAGGGACGCCTCCATTTTCGTGGTCCTTCGGCCACCCGCGGTTACTTCCGCAACCCTTCCGAAACCCAGGCGCTCTTTCACGGCGATTGGCTGGATACCGGGGATTTGGGCTACATCGCCGGCGGCGAACTGTATGTGACAGGGCGGATCAAGGACATCATCATCCGTGCCGGGCGGAATATCTATCCCCATGAAGTGGAACAGGCGATCAGCCAGATCGAGGGAATCCGTAAAGGCTGCGTGGCGGTTTTCGGCAGCAAGGACGCTGCGGCCGGCACCGAACACCTGATCGTGCTGGCCGAGACGCGCGAGCAGGCGCCAGCCAGACTCGACGATCTGCGGGCGCGGTCTAACGCCGTCGTCACTGATTTGATCGGCGCGCCGCCCGATGAGGTGATCCTGAGCCCGCCAGGCACGGTGCTGAAAACTTCCAGCGGCAAGATCAGACGTGCCGCCAGCCGCGCCGTGTACGAGCGGGGCGAGATCGGCAAACCGCCGCGAGCGGTGTGGCGGCAAATCGCGAGACTGACCCTGGAAGGTCTTCGGCCGCTGCTGCGGAGGATCCGGCAGCGCGCGGTGGAGCAGCTGTTCGCCGTCTACGCCTGGAGCGTTTTCGGTTTGCTCGCGCCTCCCGTGTGGGTTTCGGTCATGGTTCTGCCGTCTCTCGCCTGGCGCTGGCGAATCGTGCGCAGCGCGATCTGGCTGCTGCGCCGGGCGACGCGGACGAGTCTGACGGTGCAAGGTTTGGAGAACTTGCCGCCGCCGGAAACGCCTTTCGTGCTGGTATCCAATCACGCCAGCTATGTCGATCCTTACGTGCTAATCGCCGTCATTCCGCGGCATCTGCGCTTCGTCGCCAAGGCTGAGCTCGGACGTGACCCCTTGCTGGGGAAAGCGCTCCGGCGCATCGGAACCGAGTTCGTGGAGCGGTTTGAAGCGGAAAAAGGCATCGGCGATGCCAAGCGTTTGGCGCAGGCCCTGAAACCGGCCCAGCCTTTGGTTTATTTCGCCGAAGGTACGTTCACCCGCATGTCCGGCCTGCTGCCGTTTCATCTGGGCGCCTTCACCGCCGCCGCGGAGGCCGGCGCACCGGTAGTGCCGGTGGCGCTACGCGGCACGCGTTCCATTTTACGCGGCGAATCCGCGTTCCCGCGCCATGGGGCGGTTCAGATCACCATCGGCAAGCCCATAGCGCCCGCCACTGCGGCGGTTGGAGAGGATTTGTGGCAAGCGGCCCTAAACCTCCGCAATGCCGCGCGCGAACATATCCTGCGCCATTGCGGCGAGCCGGATTTAGGCTATGAACACCCCACCATCCCCAAGATGGCGACGCCGGGGAAAGTCGATTATTAACCCGGCCTATTTAAGGGCCGGGTTAATCCGGGGCAGGGAGCCGCACGCGCGGCGCCGAGCCGTGTGAGCCAAGGCCGGGCGTGTACCGGCCTTGGCGATGGCCCGAAATACCAGGAGGTATTTTCGGGCCGGAATAATAATCTAGAGGGGCCGCCCCATTCGGCAGATTACCGCGTGATGATCCGCCGGCAAGCCGATCTCAGCGCTCGTGGGCTTCGAACCATTGCTCCAGCATCATCAATACCCACAACATGACGCCGTAGTAGGTGGCGTGTTCCGATTGATGCTGTTTTCTCAAAAAATCGAGATAGCGAGGCTTTAGATAGCCGCGCCGGCTCAGCGAGACAAGACTTTCCTGCACCAGCTCCTTGAGCGGCGCGTGGGTTTGAATCCATAGACCGAAAGGAAGACCGAAGCCGTGTTTGGACTTGCGTAGTGTGGCGGCGGGCAGGAAATCCTTCAGCGCTTTCTTGAAAAAGTAACGCAGCTTCAGGCGGCGCAGCTTCAGATCGGCCGGCACGCGGGCGGAAAATTCCACCAGCGCGTCATCGAGTAGCGGGAATCGGGCTTCGACTTCAGCCAGCTCGCACATCCTGACGACCTTTCTGAGGTCGTTGTCCGCCAGAGTGATCTTCAAATCGAGATGCATCATCTTGTCGAGACAAGCCTCGGCCCGAGTGCCACGATAAATCTCGCGGAGACTCTCGATCGGCGCATCGGTTTGAATCTGTTCCAAGAAGTCGCTCGCAAAGATATCTGCGAGCGGGGTGCGCTGCAGAAAATTATAGGTTTCTAACCGGTCGGGCAGTGGAATGCGCGCTTGCAGTATGTAGCTTTGCAGTTTGCTGAACGGAAATACCGTGGCGAGCGGGCCAATCTTGATCAGGGGCTCGATAAATCGGCCGCGCAACGGTGCGGGCAGATTCTGATAGAGTTCGAAAACCTGCTGTTTGGCATAGCGGGCATTACCGGCAAAAAGTTCATCGCCGCCATCTCCCGCGAGCAGGGTCGAAATGCCTTCCATTTTCGCCATTCTGGCGCAGTAATAGGCGGGTATGGCGGACGCGTTGCCAAACGGTTCATCGTAAGCCTTGGCGATTATCGGGATGGCGTCGATGACGTCTTGCGGCGTTACGTAGTATTCATGGTGCGTGGTGCCGAAATGCCGGGCGCTGAGGCGGGCATATTCGGTTTCATCGAAACCCGGCACGTTGAAGCCGATGGAAAACGTGTGCACCGGACGACCGGCGAGTTCGCGCAACACTCCGGAGACGGTCGAGCTATCCGTGCCGCCGCTCAAGAACGCGCCCGTCGTAGCGAAGTCATCGATGGAGTCTTGTACGCCTTTTCGCAAGCGCTCGCGAAATTCCGCAGCCAGCGCGCCAAAGCGTTTCCGTTTTTGCTCGCAATAATCCAGGCGCCAGTAAGTCTGTTTGTCGACGACGCCATGGTTGAAGCTGAGATACTGGCCGGGGAGCAGCTTTTCGGTGCCTCGGTAGATGGCGCCGGGGCTCGGCACGGTATGGAAGTAGAGGTAGTTGAAGATGGCCTGCGGTTCAATGTCGGCGCGCAGCGCCGGATGAGCAAGCAGACCGTCGGCCGTGGATGCAAAGATGAGTTGCGTTCCGATGATGGCATAGTGCATCGGCTGAATGCCCAGCCGGTCGATGGCGATGAGTGCCCGGTTGTTCGGCTTGTCGATCACAGCCAGCGCAAAAGACCCGTGCGCCAGTTCGAACGCCCGCTCCTGATGGTTCTGGTAGGCGAGTGCCAGAGCAGCCGCATGGCCCCACTGTTGAGCCGTGTCGCTGAGCTCTTGCGTGCGCCAGCGCACGTGGCCGTGATACGCTGTCCAGATTTGAGCGGAGAAATGAATGCCGGCATTCCGCTGAGTTCCGTTTGCCAGCAGGCCCGTTGATTCATCGTGAAGATTCCGGGTTGCGGATGTGGGCTCGAACGTCATCTTGCCGGCCATCTTATCGATCGTCCCCATGGCGATGCCGTTGCCTAGCTGACTATTCATCCAACCGCCAATCCCGCTCATATCGATTCCTCTGTAATGATTTAAAATGATTTCGCCCGAACAATTATAAGCAACCCGCTGGAGACGAGCTTGGCAATTGCGTTGACAACGCTGTGGCTGCTGCTTTGCGGCGCCATCCTGTGGGCTTACCGCACGCCTTTATGGGCTTATTGGCACGAGCCGATGCTGGTAAGGCCGGTGATCATTTTTGAAAGCGACGACTGGGGACCTGGCAAAGAGCAGCATGCCAGCCGTTTGCAGCGCCTGGCGAATCTGCTGCTGACATTTGCCGATCGCAGCGGCAATCCTCCGGTGATGACCCTGGGCGGGATTTTGGCCTTACCGGACAGCCGGCACAGCAACGCCGACGGGCGTTATCACCGGCTGGTCCTGGCCGACCCGCGGTTCGCCCCCATCGTGAGCGCCATGCGGCGGGGCGAATCGGCCGGCGTGTTCGCTTTGCAACTGCACGGGATGGAGCATTTCTGGCCGCAGGCCGTCATGAAAGCCGCCCGGCACAACGAGGCCATCCGCGCCTGGTTGAACGGGCAGGAG
>CADDZF010000045.1 GCA_902812445.1 Methylococcaceae bacterium
CCTTATCGGCGGCGATGTGGCGGGCGGGCAAGCCCTGCTGCATCAGGTAAACGATCTTTTCGGTGATGACACGGGTTTTGCCGCTCCCCGCGCCGGCGAGCACGAGCAACGGACAGTCGAGCGCCGTGACGGCGATGCGCTGCTGGGGATTGAGCGCTGGCAAGGTTAGCCAGCTGTCGACGGTTGCCGGTCCAATCTGCGGAACGATATCGCTTCGCTGAGGTGACCCATTCGAATATCGTCCGCGCCCGCCAGATCAGCGATGGTACGGGCCACTTTGAGGATTCGGTGATACGCGCGATGGGACAAGCCCAAGCTATTGATCGCTTGTTCCAATAGCCGGTGGCTGGTCTCGTCGAGCTGGCAGTATTGCTTGATCTGCGGCGGCGTCATCTCGGCGTTGGGACGGCGCGCGCGAGATAGGGCGCGCTCGCGCGCTTGCTGCACGCGCGCGCGGATTTCCACGCTGCGCTCTTCGCCGCCCGGCGTTCCGCTGCGCAGAATTTCGTGTGCCACCCGCGGTACCTCGATGTGCATGTCGATACGATCCAGCAAGGGTCCGGAAATGCGGGCGCGGTAGCGCAGGACTTGATCCGCCGTGCAATGACAGCGCCCGGACGCATCACCCAGGTAGCCGCAGGGGCAGGGATTCATCGCCGCCACCAGCTGAAATCGGGCAGGAAAGTCTACCTGCCGGGCGGCGCGGGAGATGGTGATTACGCCTGTTTCCAGAGGCTCGCGCAGCACTTCGAGGACTTTGCGATCGAACTCCGGCAGCTCATCCAGGAACAACACGCCATGGTGAGCGAGCGAGATTTCGCCTGGCTTCGGATTGCTGCCACCTCCCACGAGGGCGACCGCCGAGGCGGTATGGTGAGGCGAGCGGAAAGGGGGTTTTCGCCAGTGCTGCGGCTGGAATTCGGCTTCGCTGACCGAGATGATCGCGGCGCTCTGCAGCGCCTGCTCATCGCTCAAAAGCGGCAAAATGGTCGGCAGCCGCGCCGCCAGCATCGACTTGCCGGTTCCAGGCGGCCCGATCATCAATAGATTATGCCGGCCGACTGCGGCGATCACCAAGGCTCGCTTGACGTGGAAATGGCCGTGTACATCGGCAAAATCAGGCATCTCATCGGGCTCGGATCGGCTCCATTGCACGGTGGACGGGGCCAAGCTGCGTTGTCCGTTGAGATGCGCGCACACATCGAGCAGGTGCCCGGCGGCCAGCGAAGCGATACCATCGACCAAGGCCGCCTCTGCGCCATTTTCTATGGGGGTGATGAGCTGGCGCCCGGCGTTTCTCGCTTCAATGGCAACCGGGAGGATACCGTCAATGGGCCGTAACTGGCCCCCGAGAGAAAGTTCGCCCACGCATTCGAATTGATCCAGTTGGGTGCTATTGATCTGGCCCGAGGCGGCCAATATGCCTAAAGCGATGGCCAGATCGAAACGTCCACCTTCCTTTGGGATATCGGCCGGCGCCAGATTGACGGTGATGCGCTGAGCCGGAAAATCAAAATTGCAATTCAGCAAGGCGCCGCGTACACGATCTTTGCTTTCTTTCACTGCGGTTTCCGGGAGACCGACAAGGGAAAGACTGGGCAGGCCATTGGAAATATGAACCTCGACCGTTACTAGCGGTGCCTTGATACCTTGTCTTCCGCGCGTATAGACCGTAGCCAGCGACATGAATGCCTGTGCCGGCAGGCGTCACGTTTCTTTCTTGAGGAGTTTTTCTTCGAGCTGAGCCACTTGGTCTTCGAGGGATGCCAGCTTTTCACGGGTTCTCGCGAGCACGGCGGTCTGCACGTCGAATTCCTCACGGCTGACCAAGTCCATTTTGCTAAACGTGCTCTGCAGAACGGCGCGGAAGTTTTTCTCTAGATCGCTGCGCAGGGATTGCAAGCCCGAAGGAATCGAATCCGCCAAGCGTCGGGAGAGATCATCGATGGATTTCAGGTCGATCATGGAAAACAGCATACTGACTCCTCGAACAAACGTCTAGTAATCGTCTCTTGTCGATTGTGCACCGATTGTGTGCAAACTCATGTAGAGGCTTATGAATGGTGCGAACGGCCAAGCGTTATGCTGGCGCATAGCGAGCAAATAGCCATTATAAACCACGATCTTGATGGCATATATAGTGCTTACTCACCCAGCGTATCAGCGTTATACTGTACAGGTTTGATAGTTTTGCCGGCGAGAGTCAAAGCGGGAATCGTCCAGGCTGGGCGATCTATTGAAATAAAAATCGTTAGGGGGACACGTACATGAAATTGGTAACGGCGATCTTGAAGCCATTCAAGCTAGATGATGTCAGGGAGGCATTGTCCGATGTTGGCGTTACGGGCATCACGGTGACGGAAATAAAGGGATTTGGTAGGCAGAAAGGCCATACTGAGCTATACCGGGGCGCTGAGTATGTGGTCGATTTTCTTCCCAAAGTGAAGCTCGAAGTCGCGGTCACCGATGAGCAACTGGAACCGGTGATAGAAACGATTACGAGGACGGCGAATACAGGAAAGATCGGTGACGGCAAGATCTTTGTCTTCAATCTAGAACAAGTCGTTCGTATCCGTACCGGAGAGACCGGAGCAGAAGCACTCTAGAGGGGAACATCATGAGAAATATAATTACAAGTTTTTTGTTGTTATCCATGTTATTTGGCTTGAGTTGGGGGTCGTTGGCGGAAGCCGTCGTAGAGGAGACGATTATAGAAGAGACTACAGCACCGGAAACGCCGACCGCTGAAGCGGCCGCTCCGACGGCCACGCCAGCGCCCAATAAGGGGGATGTGGCCTGGATGATCGTCGCCACCGTACTGGTCATACTCATGACTATTCCAGGCCTTGCGTTATTTTACGGTGGCATGGTGCGTGCCCAGAACATGCTGTCCGTGCTGATGCAGGTGTTCGTGATATTCTCCATGATAGCGGTGTTATGGGGGATATACGGCTATAGCCTTGCCTTTACTGAGGGCAATCCGTTCTTCGGCAGCTTCAGCAAAGTGTTTTTGAAAGGCGTAACGGCGGACTCCATGGCGGCCACCTTCAGTAAGGGCACCTATATCCCGGAGTACATCTACATCGTGTTTCAGTTGACCTTTGCGGCGATTACGCCCGCGCTGATCGTAGGCGCCTTTGCTGAACGGACGAAGTTTTGCGCCGTGCTGCTGTTTATCATTCTGTGGTTTACCTTTTCCTACCTGCCGATTGCCCATATGGTTTGGTACTGGGCCGGCCCTGATGCTTATACCGATGCCAAGGCGGCCGAAGCAGCCGCGGCCACGGCCGGTTTTCTCTTCCAGAAAGGCGCGCTTG
The DNA here is from genome assembly GCA_902812445.1 of Methylococcaceae bacterium. GTDB lineage: Bacteria > Pseudomonadota > Gammaproteobacteria > Methylococcales > Methylococcaceae > CADDZF01. Next base: position 3,318 of record CADDZF010000045.1, read on the forward strand.
ACTTTGCCGGCGGCACGGTCGTACATATCAACGCCGGTATCGCAGGTCTGGTGGGCGCGCTATTGATCGGTAAACGGATCGGCTATGGAAAAGAGTCCATGGCTCCCCATAGCCTGACGATGACGATGGTCGGCGCATCTTTGCTGTGGGTCGGCTGGTTCGGCTTCAACGTCGGCTCCAATCTGGAAGCGAATGGCGTAGCCGCCTTAGTGTTCGCCAACACCTTGCTGGCGACCGCCGCAGCGACCCTGTCCTGGATGCTGGTGGAATGGATCGTCAAGGGAAAACCCAGCATGTTGGGTGCCGCCTCTGGCACGGTGGCCGGCCTGGTGGCGATTACACCGGCGTGCGGCTTTGTCGGGCCAATGGGCGCTATCGTGCTCGGCCTGACCGCCGGGATGGTGTGTTTCTGGGCGGTCACCAGCCTTAAAAACGCACTCGGCTACGACGATTCCCTGGATGTTTTTGGTGTTCACGGCATCGGCGGCATCATCGGCGCCATGGGTACCGGCATATTCTGCTCGCCAGCCCTGGGTGGCACCGGCGTTTACGACTACGTCGCCAATGCAGTCGGGGAATACAACATGGCGGCTCAGGTGATCAGCCAGGCATGGGGGGTAATTACGACCATAATCTGGTCGGGTGTCGTCTCGTTCGTTTCCTATAAGATCGTTGACATGACGATTGGTCTGCGGGTCAGCGAAGAGAGCGAACGCGAAGGACTCGACATCAATGAGCATGGCGAGACCGCTTATCATCTTTGAGCGGCAACGAAGGCAGCGCAACAGACGGGCGCCTACCGGCGCCCGTCCATTTTCATGGAGCGGCTGGCTAAAAGATTGGGTGAGCGTTCATTTCGCGCGAGTCGGATCGTCGACCTGCATTAACGGTACGCTTCAATGCTGCAATAGCCAGGCGCGTAGCGTTGCGGCATTCATGGCGCCCGCGATCCGGTCTACTTCTTGGCCAGCTTTAAAGAGCAATAAGCTCGGGATGCTGCGGATGCCAAAACGCTGCGCTAGCGCGGGAAACGCTTCCGTATCCACTTTTGCGAACCGGACACGCGTCGACAACTCGCTGGTCAGTTCGGCAAATACCGGCGCCATTGCCTTGCAGGGCCCACACCATTCAGCCCAGAAATCCACCACTACCGGCAGCTCGTTCCTACCGGTAAAGGTGGAAAAATTGGCTTCATTGAGTTCGACCGGAGAGCTGGTGAGCAATGAGCCATGGCATTTACCGCACTTGGGATGATGCTTTAGGCGCTCTTCTGCTACGCGGTTAACGCTCATGCACTGAGGACAAACGATGTGCATGCTGATCTCCTCACTACGATTTAGGAATCACACCGGTCTGACGCAGTAACGCGTCCAGCTTGCCGGTATGCTCGAGAGCCGCCAATTCCTCGAAACCGCCGACATAGACGCTGCCAATGTAAATCTGGGGTACAGTGCGGCGCCTGGTTTTTTCCATCATTTCTCGCCGACGTTCGGGCTCTAGATCGACTCTGATTCTATTGATGTCGTTAATCCCTTTAGACTTGAGCAATTGTTCGGCCATCCTGCAATAGGGACAAATTGCCGTACTGTACATGCTGATTACTGCCATCATTTTATTGCCTCAATCTCGTATATGAAAGTAGCTCGCCTGTCTCGATACGCCGCTGATATAGCTGAGACGACCTTTCGGGCGAGCATGCCGATCGAGCCGTCCTCAGTCATCGCCACATCCAGAAATATCAATAAACTTTTAAGGAGATCAGGCGGGGTCGCCTTCAGCCTAAGTTTCATGTTATCTGTTCATCGGTTGGAATTATAATTAGCTTTGTCCCTGCCATCTTGATGAGCAATACAGGCTGCAGACGTCCTGGTGGAGGATTAATTCAAATTGGCAACGGTCAATGGCGCTCGATTCTTTCATTCGCTCTTCTTTTTTGCTGATTCTGTTGGCATGGACCGCCCCGGCTCAAGCGGGTCCTTACGCTGCGCTTGTCATCGAACCGGAATCTCAACGGGTGCTCTACCAAGACAGCGCAGACGAATTGAGACATCCCGCCTCCTTGACCAAGATGATGACCCTGTATCTAGCTTTCGAGGCGCTGGCGCAAGGCCGGCTGTCCTTGCACGAAGCGTTTACGGTATCCGATTATGCTGCCGCAAGACCACCGTCAAAACTGGGGTTAAAGCAGGGTGATAGCATCACCGTGGAACAGTGTATCTTGGGCCTGGTGACCCGGTCGGCTAATGATGCTGCGATCGTTCTCGCCGAAGGCCTCGCCGGCTCAGAGCCCGCGTTTGCCCGATCGATGACGCGAAAGGCGTGGAAACTCGGTATGCGTCGAACCGTATTTCAGAACGCATCGGGACTGCCCGATCCCAATCAGGTCACGACGGCTTGGGACATGTTCCGGCTGGCCCGCGCACTGCAGATCCATTTTCCGGAGTATTACCGCTATTTTTCGACGACGGATTTCAATTTCCGCAATCGGCCCTACCGCAATCACAATCACTTGTTGGAAAGCTACCCCGGCACGGATGGTATCAAGACGGGCTATATCAGCGCTTCGGGATTCAATTTGGTGGCTTCGGTACGGCGAAATGGCATTCGTCTGATCGGCGTTATGTTTGGCGGCGAATCGGCGATCGAGCGCGATGCGCACATGTGCGAAATCCTGGATGCCGGATTTAGCCAGCTCGAGCGACCTCCATCCGCAATTCGTCTGGCTCAAGTCCGCCAAATCGACATGCCGGCGCTGCTGCACCGGCCCGAAGCGGTTGAAAATGTCAAGCTCGCCGAGCGCGACGATGACACATACGCCAGCCTGAGAAATAAGCCTTGGACGCCTAACTTCTATCAGCCCCGGGAACGAGCAAAGCCGCGAATCCAGCTAATTAAGCCCAAGGCTTCCTGGCAGCTCAAGGTTGGAGCGTTTTCCAGGCTGGAACTCGCCGAGCGAAGAATATCGAACGCTAAGCACGTACTGCCCAAGATACTTCGGCAAGCGCGGGTTGCCATCACTTCTTATTCGCGAAGAGGACGAAAGGTTTACGTCGCCTACTTTAAGGGATTGAGCCAGAGCGATGCGAATTCGGCTTGCCAGGCCTTAAGACGGAAGAACTTCGGATGTTCACTCGTCGCATCGACCAGTTGATCGCCAAGCAGGCTCTACGCCATCGCTGGCCCGCCATCATGGCGCTCGCGTAATGACGGATTCACAAAAATGGCTGATCGTCGTGAGCGTCGCCGGAGTCGGCTGGCTGATTTACCTGCTGGCCCCTATCCTGATGCCATTTGCGGTCGGCGCTTTGCTGGCCTATTTTACCGACCCTATCGCCGATCGTCTGGAAGCCCGTGGCTTGGGCCGCACGTGGGCGGTTGTCATCGTATTTGTCGTCATGACGCTAGTCCTCGCGCTAGCTTTATTACTACTGATTCCGATGCTGGAATCTCAAATAGGGCGCCTAGTGGATCGTTTACCGACCTACATGGCCTGGGTCACCGATACGGTCTTGCCGTGGTTGCGGCGGCGCCTCCATATCAGCATCCAGCCAAAGCTGCTCAATGCAGATCGCATCGCCGAAATGCTTAGAGGCCACTGGGAGCAGGCAGGCGGCATTGCCACGTCATTGATCGGTTCGCTATCGAGATCCGGCGCCGTGGTGATTGACTGGCTGTTGGATCTGATCCTCATGCCCGTCGTAGCGTTTTATCTCCTGCGCGATTGGGATGTTATGGTAGCGCGCCTTTATGATCTCTTGCCACGCAGGTACACCCCGACGGTCAGCCGGCTGGCCGGGGAAGTGGACGAGGTATTGAGCGCCTTCCTGCGCGGCCAGATTCTGGTCATGCTGGCGCTGGGTACGATTTACAGCGTCGGCCTTTGGTTGGTCGGGCTTGACGTGGCGTTCTTGATTGGCATGATCGCCGGCCTGATTAGTTTTATCCCTTACATGGGCGCCATCGTCGGGCTGCTTACCGCCTGTATCGCGGCCTTGGTGCAGTTTCAGGATGCCTGGTATCTGATGCCGGTACTCCTGGTATTCACAGTTGGCCAGATACTGGAAGGCAATTTTCTCACGCCCTGGCTGGTCGGCGACAAAATCGGCTTACACCCGGTGGCTGTCATCTTTGCGGTCTTGGCGGGCGGACAACTGTTCGGCTTTCTCGGTATTCTATTGGCGCTGCCGGTCGCTTCGGTGATTATGGTGCTGATTCGCCATGCCCATATTCTTTATAAGGACAGCGATTTATACGGACAAGGCCTCATAGATACCCCGCCGCCAAACCGCAAGAAGCCAGAGTAAGATGTCCCGTCCGGGCAGCGGACTGTTCGCGTAGTGATGAGGGTTTATCGATGAACGACTCCGCGATCAGGTTGGGTATAGACCTTGGCGGCACCAAGATTGAGCTCATCGCGCTCGACCCGCAGGGCGATGAAATTTGGCGTCAGCGCGTGGCTACGCCGAAAGGCAACTATCGCGAAACGCTGAACGCGATTGTGCTTTTGGTGGAGCAGGCGGAACAGGCGCTTGGCGATCGCGGCACGATAGGCCTAGGCGCTCCGGGCGCCTTATCGAAGCTGACCGGCCATCTCAAAAATGCTAATTCCACCTGCCTTAACGGGAGGCCGCTGCTGCAGGATCTCCAGGAACTACTCGGCCGTCCCGTAAAAATAGCCAACGATGCGGATTGCTTCGCTCTGTCCGAAGCCATCGACGGGGCAGGCGCCGGCGCCGACATCGTCTTCGGCGTCATCCTGGGTACGGGGGTCGGCGGCGGTATCGTGGTCAACAAACGCCTGCTGAATGGACCGAATGCCATCGCCGGCGAATGGGGGCATAACCCCTTGCCGTGGCCGCTGGATGATGAGCGTCCCGGACCTGGCTGCTACTGCGGGAAATCAGGCTGCATCGAAACATTTCTTTCCGGGCCGGGCCTGGCTTTGCTGCACAGCCGGCTAACCGACCAGCACCTGGATGCCGATGCGATCGCGCGGCGCGCCGCCGGCGGCTGCATCGCGTGCGAAACCAGCATGCGAAGCTACGAAGATCGCCTGGCGCGTGCGCTTGCTCACGTCATCAACATTCTTGATCCTCACATCATCGTTGTCGGCGGCGGACTATCCAATTGCCGAAGGTTTTATCACAACGTGCCGAAACGATGGCAGCGCTATGTTTTCTCGGATCGCGTGGATACCCGGCTGCTACCGCCGCGCCACGGCGATTCCAGCGGCGTGCGGGGAGCGGCGTGGCTATGGAACGGCTAGGCGCCCGATGGCTTCTGGCGCTCGTCTGACAGGTGGGCCGCCGAGCCGGTTCCAGGGCTGAACCAAGCCAATTTCGTGCGTAGGTTCACAACCTGACCGACAATGATCAGCGTCGGCGCCTTGACGTCCGCGTGCCTGACTGCCGCCGGCAAGGTAGCTAAGGTGCCAATGATCACCTGCTGATGGGAAGTCGTGCCTTGCTGGATCAAGGCCGCGGGCGTGTCGCTAGGACATCCGTGTTGAATGAGGGCGGAGCAGATGGGTTCAAGCCCTTGCAGGCCCATGTAAATGACCAGCGTCTGCCTGGATAACGCTAGCTGCCGCCAATCCAGATCGATGACCGAGCCGTCCTTCAGATGGCCGGTTACAAAGGTACAGGCCTGCGCATAATTCCGATGCGTCAACGGTATCCCTGTATAGGCGGCGCAGCCCGATGCGGCCGTGATGCCGGGCACGACTTGAAAAGGCACACCTTGTTCCAGCAGGGTTTCTATTTCTTCCCCGCCACGGCCGAAAATGAAAGGGTCGCCGCCTTTTAACCGGACCACGCGCCTGCCGGCCTTGGCCAAACGAGCCAGCAGCTGATTAATTTGTTCCTGCGGCAGCGTGTGTTGACTACGCTGCTTGCCGGCATAAATTTTCTCCGCTTCCTTTCTCACGAGCTGCATGATCTCGGGGGAAACCAGGCGATCGTACACGACGACGTCAGCTTCCTGGATGAGCCGCAGGGCGCGAAGCGTCAGTAAATCGGGATCCCCTGGCCCGGCGCCTACCAGGTACACGATGCCGACAGCCGTTGTATCGAGCGTTTCGGCTTGCAGGGCCTGCTCGAGCCGTTCGGAAGCTTCCGTTTCCCGCCCGGCGCTCACCAGTGCAGCGACCGGGCCCTGGAGAACTTTTTCCCAAAATCGGCGGCGTTGCGCTGGGTTTCCGATGATTTCCTTTGCGCGGGCCCGAAAGGCCGCGGCCAAGCGCGCGAGCCTTCCGTACGTCGGCGGAATGAAGCTTTCCAGGCGTGCGCGCAGCAGACGTGCCAAGACGGGCGATGCGCCCCCGGACGATACCGCGACGATAATCGGAGAACGATCGATGATCGCCGGGAAAATAAAGCTGCATAAGTTCGGACAGTCGACGACATTGACCAAAATGTTCCGTCGTTTTGCCGCATCGGCTACCTGTTCATTCACCTGCCTTTGATTGGTCGCCGAGATGACGAGACGAAAGCCGTCGAGGTCGGCAGGATCAAACGCTTTTTTCACAAGCAGGATTTGATTATCATCGGCTAAGCCAAGCAGCGATTGGCATATCTCGGGGGCGAGCACGGTGACCGTTGCGCCGGCTTGGCGCAAGGTGGCCACTTTGCGCGCGGCGATTTCACCGCCTCCGATCACCAGACAGTTCTGCCCGGTCAGCCGCAAAAACAGGGGTAGATAATCCACGTCGAGGTATCGCTCTGTAGGTTGTTCTATTATATTTCGCGTTAAGCAGGTATTGGCAATGATACAAATCGATCTGGAGCTAGACACGAGTGGCCTGAATTGCCCCTTGCCGCTTTTGCGTCTGAAGAAAGCGCTGCACGGAATGCAGAGCGGCCAGATAATCAGGGTCATCGCTACCGATCCCGCATCCGTTCTCGACTTCGGGGTATTCATGGAACAGACAGGTCATTCTATCCTGCGACAGAGTGAAGAGACCGGCGCCTTTCTTTACTTGATCCGAAAGAAATGACGCGCGCTCGATGTGCGGCGACCGCGATTCTCGATCATCGGGACTGCTTGCGTTCGGGCGCCGAACAAACGGTTTTTTCTTCGGGGCTAAAGTGCTAACCTTGTGCCCTGTTTCCTGGCAGACTCTGCATAAAGACTGAGTGAATGGGAAGCGTGAGTCTTAGACCAACAATAATCATGAGGTGACTTAAATGAGTACGAAACTTACTTGCCGGAAACTGTTCCTCGGCGTTGCCTTGGCCTCGACGTCGTCGCTAGTGGCTACCGGGTTCGCGCTGGCGGAGGAGACGCCTTACACCGTGAAAGACGGCAATAAAGTGGACGAGGCTACTTATAACGGGTGGAAGACCTATAAGCGCCAACGCTGCGAGACGTGCCACGGAGCGACTGCCGAGGGCGGCGCAGCTTTCCCCAACCTTCTGACCAGCCTGAAGACCCTTACCAAGGACCAGTTCAAACAAGTGGTTCTGGAGGGAAGGAAAAACATGCCTCCACATAAAAACAACAAGGCCGTCGTCGAAAATCTCGACGGGCTTTATGCGTATCTCAAGGGCCGCTCCGACGGGGCGATTCCTGCGACCGAGCTTGACAAGATCCAGTAATTCCTCATGGTGAGCGGCCTGGAGCATCACGTTGCGCTCCAGGCTGTGCGCAGTTGACGTGCTGACGTGTCTAGCGTCTAGCCATTTCACCTAACGGCACCCGGTCGTGCGTCTTCCCGCTCGCTCGGCCGGAACGGCTCCAGTCAATCCTCACCGCGCGGCACCGCCCCCGTCAAGCAGCGGTCCAAACGGGCTGCGCCTTGCTGATTGCAAGGACAGGTCAATGATCTCCCCACCGATGTGATAGCGGGCACAGGGCTTGGCTATTAACCCGGCCCTTAAATAGGCCGGGTTAATCCGGGTCAGGGATGCCCGGCACGGCGCCAAACCGTGTGAGCCAAGGCTGGGCGTGTACCGGCCTTGGCGATGGCCCGAAATACCAGGAGGGTATTTTCGGGCCGGAATAATAAAGGAGCTCGATGCGCCGGCGGGTCAACGCTTGCAAGCAGCCAGGATACAGCGTATAGAAATTCTCACGGGTCGAATATGGTATTATTTTTCGCAAGATGACCATTTGATGACACAAACCACCGCCATGACCGCTCAAGCCTTAGCCATACAGCAATTTGCACTGCTGGACGATATCGATTGCGACGCGCGCATTGTCGCCGCCAGGCAGAAACTCGGCACTCGCTGTGTAGTTCTGGGACATCACTATCAGCGGGATGAAGTGTTCCGCCACGCCGATTTTATCGGCGATTCGCTGAAGCTTTCGAGGATGGCTGCCCAGTCGGATGCGGAATACATCGTTTTCTGTGGGGTGCACTTTATGGCCGAGGTCTCGGATATTCTGTCGCGACCTGACCAAACGGCGATACTGCCCGACCTCGCCGCCGGCTGCTCGATGGCGGATATGGCCGACTTGGCCAATGTCGAGCGCTGCTGGCGCGAATTGAGCCAAGTCCTGGACGTGGAACAGACGGTTACGCCCGTGACCTATATCAACTCGGCGGCGGATTTGAAAGCGTTCTGCGGACAGCACAACGGCATCGTCTGTACGTCGAGCAATGCGCAGAAGGTTTTGGAATGGAGCTTTGCGAGGCGGGAAAAAGTATTGTTTTTCCCCGATCAGCATCTGGGTCGCAATACGGGTTATCGCATGGGTATTCCGCTCGATGACATGGTGGTCTGGGACTTCAGCAAGCCAATGGGCGGTTTGAGCGAGGAACAGATCAGCAAGGCCAGAATCATCCTCTGGAAAGGCTTCTGTTCGGTCCATCAAATGTTTCGGCCCGAGCATATCGATGACTTCCTCAAGCGGTATCCGAAGACCATCGTGATCGCTCACCCCGAAGCCTCTTTCGAAGTCTGCCAAAAGGCCAACTACATCGGCTCCACGGAATACATTCTGAAAACCGTGCGCGAAGCTGAACCCAATACCCGCTGGCTGGTCGCGACCGAGCTCAATCTGGTCAACCGCCTGAACCGCGAAGTCAAACACCAAGGCAAGGAAGTCCATTTCATGTCGCCGACCATCTGCATGTGCTCGACCATGTTCCGCACCGATCCGCAGCACCTGTTGTGGGTCTTGGAGAATCTGGTGGAAGGGCACGTTGTCAATCGCATCCGGGTGCCGGAGACGGAGGCACGCTATGCCAAGTTGGCGCTCAACAACATGTTAAATGTGGTATAAGTTTTAAGCCCTCGGGCGAAAGGCGTTCTGGCCGAACGGTGGACTGCCCGGTCACGATTTCACCTTTATGCCGGCGCCAGCGATCTTCCAAGCAAGGTAGCAAACGCCAAAGCGTATCTCGGGCTATCTTCGGGAATTCGCCAGGGAATTCTCTTCAGCGAAATGCAAATCCACCTCATCTCCGTCGGCAACCGCATGCCTGGCTGGGCGCAGCAGGCCCATGGCGAATACGCCCGGCGAATGGCGCAAGAGTGCGAACTGGTATTGCGCGAAATCCCTCTCGCCAAACGCCGTGGCAATCCGGGAACCCCCCGCCGGGTCGAGCAAGAAGGGGTCCGCATGCTGGCCGCGATTCCTCGTGGTGCGCACGTGATCGCGCTGGATTTGGGAGGAAAACAATGGACAACGGAGGAATTGTCGAGCGCTCTGACGCGCTGGCTTGAACGGGGCCGCGACATCGCGCTTCTGGTCGGCGGTCCCGATGGCCTGTCACCCGCCTGTCTCGAGCGCGCCGATGAGCTTTGGTGTTTATCCCGGCTCACTTTTCCGCATGTGCTGGTGCGCGTGATCATTGCTGAACAGCTATACCGAGCCTTCAGCGTCCTCCACCATCATCCCTATCACCGTTGAGCCGTGGCAGCACCGCCGGCCAAGATCATCCTTGCGTCCACCTCGCCACGGCGGCGTCAGCTGCTGGACCAAATCGGCGTGCCGTATGACGTGCTGGCACCCGCCATCGATGAAACGCCGCAGTTCGCTGAGAAGGCAGAGCAATACGTCATCCGCGTGGCGGCAGAGAAGTCGCGCCGTGGGCAAGACTTGCACGCGGGAAACTTTCCGGTATTGGGCGCCGATACCGCGGTGGTGCTGGATGGAGAGGTATTGGGCAAGCCGGCCACCCTGGAGCACGCCATCGCCCTGCTGACACGGCTGTCCGGCCGCTCGCACCAGGTCTTGAGCGCGGTATCCTTGCGCGTGAAGCAACGGCACTGGCAAGCGCTCAGCGTGAGTACGGTCTCCGTACGGGCGCTCACGATCCCGGAAATCATCGACTACTGGGCGACCGGCGAACCCCAAGACAAGGCGGGCGCTTATGCGATTCAGGGTCGGGGCGCCGTTTTCGTCGATCACCTTTCCGGCAGCTTTTCCGGCGTTGTGGGCTTGCCGTTATACGAGACGGCCGAGCTGCTAAAGCAGGCGGGAATCGTCGTTTAGCCGGTTCTGCGCATGAGTGATGAGATCCTGATCAACGTCACGCCGCCCGAGACGCGGGTCGCGCTGGTGGAAAACGGCGTGCTGCAGGAAGTGGTCATCGAGAGAACGCGCCGACGCGGTCTTGTCGGCAATATCTATAAAGGCAAGATCTGCCGGGTGCTCCCCGGCATGCAGGCGGCTTTCGTGGATATTGGACTGGAGCGCGCCGCCTTTCTACACGTCTCCGATCTCGGCACCAGCGAAAAGGAAAGCCTGGATGGGGAACGCCTGGAGCGCATCCTCAGCGAGGGGCAGGAAATCGCCGTCCAGGTCATCAAGGATCCACTGGGCAGCAAGGGCGCGAGGCTGACCACCGAAATCTCGATTCCATCGGTATACCAAGTCTACCTGCCGCTCGCCAAAGTCTCCGGCGTTTCCCAACGCATCGAAAACGAGGGAGAGCGGGCGCGGTTGCGCGCCTGCTGCGGGGCGTTTCAACGGGAACATCATCCAACAGGCGGCTATATCGCCCGTACGTCGGCCGAAGGCGTCGATGAATTCGTGCTCCATGCCGACATGCTGTTTCTGCTCAAACTGTGGAATTCGATCCGCCAGCGCTTCAGGACCGCCAAAGTGAAGTCCCTCGTGCACGAAGAATTGCCGTTGAGCATGCGCGTGCTGCGCGATCTGCACACGGCGAAAGTCGAGAAAGTTCGCGTCGACTCCCGGGAGACTTGTTTACGTCTGGCCAAGTTCGCCCAGGAATTCGTGCCGGAGATGGCGCCGCTCATCGAACACTACGTGGGCGAGCGGCCCTTGTTCGATCTCTATGGTGTGGAAGATGAAATCCAAAAAGCGCTCGAACGCAAAGTCCAGTTAAAATCGGGTGGCTACCTGATTTTTGATCAGACCGAGGCAATGACGACGGTGGATGTCAACACGGGCGCTTTTGTGGGCGGTCGCAATCTCGAGGAGACGATTTTCAAGACCAATCTGGAGGCCGCGCAGTCCATCGCCCGTCAGCTGCGCCTGCGCAATCTCGGCGGCATCATCATCATCGATTTCATCGACATGCAGGACGAGGAGCATAAAAAGCAGGTACTGCAGGCGCTGGAAAAGAGCCTGGAAAAAGACCGCGCCAAGAACGCCATCAGCGGCGTGTCGTCGTTGGGTCTGGTCGAAATGACCCGCAAGCGCATTCGCGAAAGCCTCCAGCGTACATTATGCGAGCCTTGTCCCGCCTGCGGCGGGCGGGGCGTATTGAAGACCGCCGAAACGACCTGCCTGGAAATTTTCCGGGAAGTCATCCGCGAAGTGAAACAGTACGACGTGCAGGAACTTCTGGTGCTGGCATCGAACGAAGTAGTGGAAAGGCTGTTGGACGAGGAAGCTGATATGCTATCCGAACTAGTATCGTTTCTCGGTGTTCAGGTCAAGTTGCGCGCCGAAGCTCAGTATACCCAGGAACAGTACGATATCGTTTTGCTCTAGTCATCTCTTTACTTGAAACTCATCCGTCAATCTATCCGCGCCGCGCGGCTCGTCGGGGTTCTGCTGCTGGCCGTGGCGGCCTTGGCGCTGAGCGCTTTCCGTTTCTGGCTAATTCCTCGCATCGATAACTATCGGAGCGCGCTGGCGATCCATATCGGCGAGCTGATACATGAGCCGGTCAGCCTTCAGCATCTGGATGTAAAGCTGCACGGATTGTCGCCCGAGCTGGTTATCCATGGATTTAGCATACTCAACGAGCAGCACAGGCCCGTGGCCAGCTTCGAACAAGCGCGTCTTCGCCCCGCTTTGCTGCGCTCGCTGATCGCAGGAGAACTGCGGCCGGGCCGGATCCAGCTGATCGGCGGACGGCTCTCGCTCAGACGCCAGGCGAATGGCGCCTTTGCGCTTGAAGGACTACGCCCGCGCGAGCGTCCGCCGGCCTGGCTGGTGAGGACCGCGCGGATCGAAATCACGGATAGTGCGCTCGACTACCAAGACCTGCAAACGCACGAGCCGCGACTCGAGCTCGGCAAGGCCGATTTCCAACTGCTCAATGATGGTGATCGGCACCGCTTGCGCGTGAATTTGGTGCTACCGGAGAAACTGGGGAACGCCGCCGCCCTCGCCATCGATTACGTCGGCGATGCGTTTGACCGGGAAAACTGGCGCGGAAGTCTTTATGTGAAGGCGAAAGACCTGCACGTCGAGCAATTTCGCCTGGCCAGACCGGTGGCGGGCATCGTGCTCAAGGCGGGAACCGCTGATTTCAAGCTCTGGAGCGATTTCCGCGCGGGCGAGCCTGGCCGGTTGACCGGCCAAATCAAGCTCGACAAGCCTTCACTCTCGTACCAGGCCACGGGCGCGGACCGAGGCAGTTTGTCCCTCTCGCGCGTCGAAGGGGCGTTCGATTGGCGTCGGCGGGATCGCGGCTGGCGGTTGGACGTGAGCCGGTTTACTCTCGCTTTGCGGGAACGGGCCTGGCCGCTCAGTCGCCTCAGCATGGAAATGTGGCACGCCGACCCGCCGGCCGGCGCTATCGTGAAGGCGGCGGCATCGTTTATGCGATTGCAGGATGTTCATGCCTTGTTACAGGCACTGCCGCTGGCCAAGGAGGACTGGCTGAGCGAGGTACGAGCGCTCGCCCCACGCGGTGATATCCATGACGCCCGCGTTTCGTATCATCCTGCCGGAGGCTTGGGCGAGCGGCTTGCGCTGTGCGCCGAATTTGAGGGCTTGGGTGTTGCGGCCTGGCGCAATCTCCCGGCGCTGGATAATCTGAAAGGGACGCTCTGTGGCAATGATCAAGAAGGAGAGCTGCGGCTCAAAACGCGGCACGGACGCATCGAGCTCGCCGGATTACTCCGAGAGCCGCTGCTTTTCACGTCGCTTACCGGGGCGGTCCAATGGCGGCAGACGGCGGACGATTGGCAGTTGACTTCCGCTTCGATGGCGGCGGACACGCCCGATTTTTCCACCCGCAGCCGTTTCCGGCTGAACCTGTTGAAACAACCCGGGACATCGCCTTTTCTTGACCTGCAGACTGATTTTGCTCACGTCAAACTGACGGGCGTGAAGCACTATCTGCCCGCTAGCAAAATGCCCGCTGGATTGGTCCACTGGCTGGATTCGGCCTTCATCGCCGGCCGTATCGATAAAGGCAAGCTGCTGCTGCGCGGCGCGTTGGCTGATTTCCCGTTCGTGCAGCGGCAGGGTGTTTTCCAGGCGATGTTTGACATTGAAGACACCGACCTTCGCTATCATGGTGAATGGCCGCCATTGACCGATCTGGCCGCCAGTGCCCTGGTTTACGGCAACCGCATACAGATCGAGGCGATAAGGGGCCGTCTCGGCGGCGCGCCGATCAGCCGGTGCTCGTTCGAGGTGGCCGATTTCATCGGCGAAAAACAGGCCGTGCTCGACGGTACAATGCGGGCCAGCTTGGCCCAGGCGATGAATTACCTTGAACAATCGCCGCTCAAGAGGATTCCGAGCCGGCTATTGCGCTACACCCGCCCGGCAGGTGCTGCGGACATCGGCCTAAAGCTGAAAATACCCTTGGTGAAAGGCAACGGTAAAATGCTCGTCGACGGATCGGTATTGCTCGATAACGCCAGCCTGTGGGTCAAGCAGCTGAATCTGGACGTTCAGCGCATTCAGGGGACGCTGCGGTTTACCCGCGACGACCTGCAGGGGAAGGCTATGCGGGCATCCATTCTCGGGTTTCCGGCGGTTATCGATATGAGCCGGAGCGGTCGGGGCGGCACGGCGGTTGACGTCGATGGGCGAGTCAGTATCGCAGCCCTACAGCAGCAGTTTCCGCACCAGGGATGGAGCTCGCTCAAGGGCGGCGCGGATTACCATCTGAACCTGAAGTTTCCCGAATCGAAAGCCGAGACGACCGTGCCAGCCAGCCTGGACATCGTTTCCGATCTCTTCGGCGTCGCTGTGCAACTGCCCGCGCCGTTGGCCAAAGCGCAAGACAGCCGCAGGCACTTTGCGCTGGCACTGGATCTAAAGGAGGACGGCAAACTGCCCGTTCAACTGGCATACGGGCCCGATGTGCATGCGCAATTGCAGTTTGCCGGGCCACCGCCTGGAATGAATCTGGAGGGCGGCGCAATCAGCCTCGGCCCCCGGCTGTCCGCTGCCTCCAGAGGCGGGGGCATCGCCGTTCTCGGACAACTGGACGAGCTCAGCGTCGACGAGTGGCAAGCGTGGCTATTTTCCGCTCAAAAGGCTGGCGGCAAACTGCCCCCGCTGCGCACTGTGGACTTGAAGGTCGCTCATCTGTACTGGCTGGGAAAGGACCTGGGCGATGGGTCGCTGCATTTGCGGCACGAGGCGGAAACGTGGGCCGGGCGGTTCACTGGCGCGATCGCCAGGGGCCGGTTCCAGTTTACGCCGCGGCAGGAGACCGCTGCGCCGCTGGAGATCGCGCTCGACTATTTCAACATCCCCAGCTTCGTGAGCGATGCATTGACGCGCGCCAAAACCTTCAGCGTGGAACCCACGGCGTTGCCCGCGATCAAACTAGCAGGTCGCAAATTGATCTGGCAGGGGGCAGACTTAGGCTCGTTCGAGGTCGATGCCCGGCATCAGCGGCGCGGCCTAAGGATCAGCAAGTTTAACCTGACCTCGGACAATCATCGGTTGACCATGGAAGGCGGCTGGTCCGGCGCCGCGAACGGCAGTCTGACTCAGTTGCGCGGGCAGCTCAAAATCGAAGATGCCGGGCTGTTCGCAGCGAATCTAGGCTATGGGCGGGAACTGCGGGACACCAGGGCGCAAATTCATTTCTCGCTGGCTTGGCCGGGCGCACCTTATCAGTTCTCGCCACGAAACGTGGCCGGCGAAGCCACGCTCGATCTCGGCAAGGGCGCGTTGTTGAATGTGGAACCTGGGCTGGGGCGCATACTCAGCATCGCCAACCCGGATAACCTGCAGAGATGGCTGATGCTGGATTTCAGCGATCTCTTTGCAAAAGGCTTTGCCTACGACCGCATCAAAGGCGTTTTCAGGATCGCCAATGGTCAGGCCGAAACCGATAACTTGTTGATCAGGGGCGTGGCTGCCATCATTTATGTGAACGGCCGCGCCGGCCTGGTGGCCAGGGATCTGGATCAAGTCGTAACGGTGACGCCGAAGGCGACGGCCACGCTACCAATCGCTGGGGCGCTGGCGGGAGGTCCGGCGATAGGCGCTGCGATCTACGTCGCACAGAAATTGATCGGTGAAGAAGTGGACAGCATCACCCGAACGCGATATGCCGTGAAGGGCAGTTGGGACAATCCCACAATCACGCGGCTGGAGGGTAATTTTCCCATGGAGTTGTTTCATCGCGCCTGGGGCGGCTTGAAAGATTTGTCGAGTTTTGGTTCGAAGGAGAAAACGCTACATGATTAATATCGTCGCGGCGGCAGTGCAAATGGCCTCCAGCCCCCATGTGAGCGCCAACTTGCTGGAAGCGGAGCGGTTGATCGGCGAGGCCGCGGCGGAAGGTGCCCGCTTGATCGTGTTGCCGGAGAACTTCGCTTTCATGGGTCTGGCCGAGACCGACAAGCTCGAACACGCGGAGTCCGAAGGCAGTGGACCTATTCAGGATTTTCTCAGCCGCGCAGCGGAAAGTCACAAAGTCTGGATGGTGGGTGGAACGCTGCCCTTGAAAGCCCAGGGAAGCAAGGTGCGCGCATCCTGCCTCGTTTATGACAGCGCTGGCGCGCAGATCGCCCGCTACGACAAGATGCATCTGTTCGACGTCAACGTGCCGGGCACTAACGAGCATTATCTGGAGTCAAATACCATCGATCCCGGCGAGTGTTCGCTGGTCATCGAAACGCCGTTCGGCAAGCTGGGGATCGCAGTTTGTTATGATCTCCGCTTTCCCGAACTGTTCAGAGAGATGGCGGGCGACGGCATGGAGATACTCGCCATCCCGTCGGCATTCACTGCGCAGACCGGCGCGGCGCACTGGGAAATCCTGATACGCGCCCGAGCGGTAGAGAATCTGTGCTATACCGTCGCCGCCAACCAAGGGGGTTATCACGTCAATGGCCGGCAAACTTATGGCCACAGCATGATCGTTGACCCTTGGGGCAAAGTATTGTCCTGCCTGCCGAACGGTTCTGGTATCGTCACCGCTGAATGCGCCGGAGCCCACTTGGAGAAAGTTCGCGCTGCGTTTCCGGCGCTGAATCATCGCAAGCTGCGCTGCCATAGCGCGCTAACGCCGGCAAAACCCCTGTAAAGCCAATGACCGTATGAACTCATGAAAGCTGAAACTGATATGACGACCGAACCGTTCACCATTGCCCGGCAATCGATCCTCGAACCCGCCGGGTTAGCCGGAAATGACATAGCGCGGATCCTGGGACAGCTGCAGCATGCCACCATCGATGGCGCCGACATCTATCTCCAGACCAGCCGTCACGAGTCCTGGATGCTCGAGGACGGCATCGTCAAGGACGGCAGTCACACGATCGAACGAGGCGCCGGCGTTAGAGCGGTGTCCGGCGAGAAGACCGGCTTCGCCTACAGCGATGAGATCGCTTTTCCGGCGCTGCTGGAAGCGGCGAAGAACGTGCGCGCGATTGCTCGTAGCGGCCAACAGCGAAAACCCGCCATGATCGAGCGGCAACGAGCGGCACCCTTCTATCGTCCGGTCGATCCGCTGCAGTCGGTTTCCGAAGATGCCAAGATCGACTTGCTGCGCCGCCTCGATGAGGCAGCGCGGAAGCTCGATCCCCGGGTCGAACAGGTCATCGTCAGCCTGTCGGGCGCGCACGATGTCGTTCTGGTGATCGGACAGGATGGCGCCATGCACGGCGATGTGCGTCCTCTGGTGCGGCTGAACGTCAGCGTCATCGTCGCGGCGAACGGCCGGCGCGAGCAGGGCAGCGCTGGGGGCGGAGCGCGGGCCGATTACCATTATTTCTTCGCCGAGGATCGCGCCTTGGGCTATGCCCATGAAGCGGTGCGGCAGGCGCTGGTGAACCTCGAGGCGGTCGCGGCGCCGGCAGGGAGCATGACCGTCGTGCTGGGCCCCGGCTGGCCGGGCGTGTTGCTGCACGAGGCCATTGGACACGGCCTGGAGGGCGATTTCAACCGCAAGGGCACCTCCGCTTTTTGCGGGCGGATTGGCGAACAGGTTGCATCCCCCTTATGTAC
>CADDZF010000046.1 GCA_902812445.1 Methylococcaceae bacterium
GCATGGCGGCGGCCATCGGCAACGAGAGCTTGCCGGCGGCCTGAAAAGTCTGATAGAGATGGCGTTGGGTGACGTGGGCGATTTCGTGCGCGAGAACCGAGGCCAGCTCGCTCTCCGATTCCGTGGTGAGAAACAGCCCCGAGTTGACGCCAATATAGCCGCCAGGACCGGCAAATGCATTAATGACCGGGTCGTTCACGACAAAAAAGTGAAATGGCTGTTCTGCATTGTCGCTGTTGGCACCCAATTGCTGCCCGAGCGACTGGATATAATCGCCGACTTCAGAATCTTGGTTGATCTCCATCTGGCTGTGAAGATTGCGGAAAAAGGCGTCTCCCAGCTCCTTCTCCTGCAGGGAGGTCATCAGTGTTCCGGACGGATCGCCGATTTCGGGCAAATCGATCGGTTTGTCGGCCAAGGCGCGCTCGCTCGCGCAAAACAGCAGAACAAAAAATAGCACCATTGGAGCGCGTAACGATGAGGCGCTAGATACGAGGTATCGACTGAAGGGTTTGGAAGACATCCGGCAGGTTTTAGTGTAGCGATTAAAGAGACATAATACGCTTCAATGTGACAAGGCTAGGTCAAAACCGTTCCGCGCGATGAAATTTGCCATCCAGGTCAACAGTAGTCCCTACCAATCCCAGGCGAGCGCAACAGCCTACCAGTTCGTCGAGACGGCGTTACGCAAAGGCCACCAAGTCGTGCGGGTGTTTTTTTACCACGAGGGCATCTATAACGGTCTGCATGATGCCGCCTCAGCGGACGATGACTGGTCGATCGCCCGATGTTGGTCTGCCCTCGCCAAAGATCACGATATCGATCTGGTGCTCTGCATTTCAGCCGCTCAACAGCGAGGTCTGCCGGTGGCCGAGACAGCAGGCCATACGGGAAAGGCCGAGAGCAACGTGGCGGAAGGCTTTCACC
Organism: Methylococcaceae bacterium; assembly: GCA_902812445.1. Taxonomy (GTDB): domain Bacteria; phylum Pseudomonadota; class Gammaproteobacteria; order Methylococcales; family Methylococcaceae; genus CADDZF01. The sequence goes on from CADDZF010000046.1 coordinate 928, forward strand.
TCGCAGGTCTGGGACAATGGGTGGATGCCATCATCACTGCAGACCGGGTGGTGAGCTTTGGCGGCTGAGCTTATTCGGCCATGAACAAGAACGTACTTTTCATCATGCGCAGGGCGCCGCACGCGGGCAATCACGCGCACGAAACCTTGGATGCCGTCATGACGGTCGCGGCATTTGATCAGTCGGTGCGCGTGCTGTTCGTGGACGATGGCGTATTTCAGCTAAAAAAAGATCAAGACCCGGCGGCGATCGGTCTCAAACACGTTGCGCCCTGGTTCCAGGCGCTCAGAATCTACGGCGTCCATGAACTGTTTGTCGAAGCCGAATCCTTGAGCGAACGTAGCCTTGGCGAAGATGATTTATCGCTGCCCGTGCAATTATTGCAGCGCGATCAAATCGCTGGCCTGCTGGGAAGCCAGGACGTCATTTTAACGAGCTGACATGTCGGTGCTGCATATCGTCAATCGCTCGCCTTGCGAGTCGCGCAGCCTGGAGCTCTGTCTGGCCAGAGCGGCGGCAGGCGATACCGTACTGTTGATCGAAAACGCCGTCTATGCAGCGATGCGCGATTCCATCGCCGCCCGGCAGATCGAAACGGCTCTCGGGCGGATCGCCGTATGCGTGCTGGAGCCGGACTTGGCGGCGAGAGGGTTCGCTGCAGCCGCACCGCTCGAAGGTATCGCGCGGATCGATTACGCGGGTTTTGTCGAACTGAGCGTTGCCCATCGGGCGGCACTGTCGTGGTGCTAGGCGATGCGTGAGGGCATGCTGCCATCGACCACCGATGCGGGTTTTCTGGTCGATGTTGAGGATTGGAGTGAGGAAATTGCTGAAATCCTGGCGGCTCGTTTGGCGCTGCAGCTCACCGAGGCGCATTGGGATATTATCCGCTTCATGCGCGCGTATTATTTGCAATTCAACCATCTTCCCAATGCCCGTCTTTTCACCAAGGCGGTCGAGAACGAATTCGGCAAAGAAAAAGGCAATTCGCGTTATCTATACCGCCTGTTTCCCGACGGGCCGTTGAAATGCGCCTGCCTGATCGCTGGGTTGCCGAAGCCGCCCAGCTGCATTTAGCACTTGATATCGGCCGCTAATCCATGATCGCCCAATTTCCGTCCTGCCGGCGGCAAGCTTTCCGGGTCAGCTTGTCCGCCGCTGAGTTGTAACCCAGCTCGGTGATGAACTCCCGGCAATAGCCGTGTCGGTCGTGAAATGTGCGGGTCGGCGTGACGACGTAACTGACTCGACGATCCGCGCTCATCCAGCGCACGGGCGTTCGATCTTGTGCGTATTCCAGCGTTTGGCCGGCACAAAAACGGTCGGCACGATCCATCTCGCGTCCGATCGTGTTGCCCAGGACGGCGCCGATGATGGTGCCGGCAACGATACCGATCATCTGTCCGCTGCCGTCACCGGACTGGGAGCCTACGGCGCCGCCGATAGTACCGCCGAGGGCGCCGCCCAGTACCGTCACCACGGCCTGGCGGTTGCAGTGTCCGCTGAGGATGCCGAAATCCCCGGTACGCTCGCGCCGGTAGTGCTCATCGCCGTCATCCTTGTGATCGCCGTGGCGATGATGTTTCTTGTGGCCGTGTGCCGGCGCCCAGGGCGGTGGATCGCCCGAGGCAGCGCCGGACACCGCGAGAGCGGTGATTAGAACAAACAGCAAGCTTAGCCTCGAGCACGGTTGTTCTTTTTTCAGCATGTCAGCTCCACGAAGGTCAGGATGATCGTGAAAGAGATGGTGTGGCTCATCAGGGTTTATTGGATGCCCGCATTAGTCTATTCTGAGCTCGATAGCCGCTGCGCCCGCTAGCGTGGAATCCTCCGGATGATCAATGATTATAGAATGGCCCACTCGGCCTGCTGGGCGAGTGATTTTTCGCGATCCGATGAGACCGCCCTTCATGCAACGGTCTGAAAGTCGTCCAAACCGAGCTTGAAAAACAAGAGGAACCTTTATGTCCGACATAGAAATTGCGCAAAAAGCCCGGATGAAACCGATCGTTGAATTGGCGGCGGAACGTCTCGGCATCGGCACGGATCACCTTGATCCGTATGGGCGCTACAAGGCGAAGGTATCCTTCGACTACATTGAAAGCCTGAAAGAACAGCCCAACGGCAAACTGATCCTGGTCACGGCCATCAGCCCGACGCCTGCAGGCGAGGGCAAAACGACCACTACCGTGGGTCTGGGCGATGCCCTGAACCGGCTCGGCAAAAAAACCATGATCGCGCTGCGCGAGCCGGCTTTGGGACCTTGTTTCGGCGTCAAAGGCGGCGCGGCCGGGGGCGGCTATGCGCAGGTGGTGCCGATGGAGGATATCAACCTGCATTTCACGGGCGATTTCCACGCGCTAGGCGTCGCGCACAATCTGCTGGCGGCCCTGCTCGATAACCATATTCATCATGACAACCGATTGCGCCTCGATCTGCGGCAGATCAACTGGAAGCGGGTCATGGACATGAATGATCGCGCGCTGAGGCAGCTCGTCATCGGGCTCGGCGGCCCACCGAACGGCTTCCCGCGCGAGGATGGCTTCGACATTGTCGCTGCTTCCGAAGTCATGGCGATCTTGTGCCTGTCCAGTTCGCTGAAGGAACTGAAAGAGCGGCTAGGCAAGATCCTGATCGGCTATACGCGCTTCGAGAACAAGCCTGTATACGCCCGCGACATCAACGCCCACGGCGCCATGGCGGCCCTGCTGAAAGACGCCTTGCGGCCCAATCTGGTGCAGACGCTCGAAAACAATCCAGTGTTCGTTCACGGCGGACCGTTTGCCAATATCGCCCACGGTTGCAATTCGCTCATCGCTACGCAGACGGCCTTGAAACTGGCCGATTATGTCGTTACCGAAGCCGGTTTCGGCGCCGACCTGGGGGCGGAAAAATTTATCGACATCAAATGCCGCAAAGCGGGTCTGCAGCCAGATTGCGTGGTACTGGTCACCACCGTGCGAGCGCTGAAATCCCATGGCGGCGCGCCGATCAAGGCATTGCAAAAGGAAGACCTGGCCGCCCTGGATGCCGGTTTTGTCAATCTGCAGAGGCATCTGAACAATGTGCGAGAGCAGTTCGGCCTGCCTTGCGTGGTGGCGATCAATCACTTCAACTCGGATACCGATGCGGAGATCGCCCTGCTACAGCGCAAGGTTGAGGCGCTGGGATCGAAAGCCATCCTCTGCAGACATTGGGCGGAAGGCGGCGCCGGCGCCGAAGCGTTGGCCCGGGAAGTGCTTCATACCCTGGAAACCACGCCGTCCAGTTTCCGTTTCCTCTACGATGAAAACGCACCGCTATGGGACAAGATCACGGCGATCGCGACCAGGATTTACGGCGCTTCGGATATTACCGCCGATATCAAGGCGCGCCAGCAGCTCAGCCAGTTGAGCGAGGAGTACAGCCACTTTCCGGTCTGTATCGCCAAAACCCAGTACTCATTTTCCACCGATCCCAATCTCAAAGGCGCACCGACCGGTCACGTGCTGTCTATTCGAGAGGTACGTCCCGCGCACGGCGCGGAGTTCGTCGTTGTGGTCTGCGGCAGTATGATGACCATGCCGGGTCTGCCGAAAATCCCGGCCGCCGAGCATATCGATGTTGATGAGACTGGAAAGATTACCGGCCTGTTTTGACGCCCTTACCCAGGTAATGACAACAAACCCAGGGTTGACGATAAGACCTGGACATCATTGCTTTTCGTACGGCTACGAGGTAGGGAACGATGGAAAGGCATTTGCATAATCCCTTGACGGCTGGTCTCAGCGATGTCCACAGGCCCCAGCCGTGTACCCTGGTGATTTTTGGCGGCGGCGGCGACCTGAGTCATCGAAAATTGCTGCCGGCACTTTACAATCAGGCGCTGGATGGCGAGCTTCCGGCCAATTATGCCGTGCTGGGCTTCGCGCTCGAGGAGATGAATGACGAGGGCTTTCGTGATTTCGCCCGTGAGGGGATCGAGACCTTCTCGCGGCAGAAGCTGGATCCCGCGTTCTGGCCGGATTTCGCTCATAAGCTGCATTTCCAGCAGGGTTCTTTTACCGACGCCGAGGCCTATGACGGACTGAAACGGCGTCTTGAAGAGATCGAGTCCAGATTTGGCATTCCCGGCAACAGGATTTATTACCTTGCCATACCGCCGAGCCTCATCGAAGCTTGTGTGCAGCAGTTAAAACGGGCGGGACTGGTGATGCCGCTCGATGGCAGCGGCCGATTTTCGCGCATCATCGTGGAGAAACCCATTGGCCGCGACCTCGCCAGCGCCCGCCAGATCAACGCGGTTTTGTGCAAGAATTTCAACGAAGAACAGATCTATCGCATCGATCATTATCTGGGTAAGGAAACCGTACAGAACATTTTGGTCATGCGCTTCGGCAACTCGATTTTCGAGCCGCTGTGGAATTCTCGCTACATCGACCACGTCCAGATAACGGTGGCCGAAGAAGAGGGGGTGGGGACGCGGGCCGGCTACTACGACCAGGCCGGAGCGTTGCGGGATATGGTACAAAATCATATCCTGCAGCTGTTGACCCTGATCGCCATGGAGCCGCCGTGGACCATGGACGCCAATGTAATACGCGACAATCGTCAGGACGTCCTGCATTGTCTGCGCTCCATCGATCGGAAGGAAATCGACCGGTCAGTCATTCGCGCTCAATACGGAGCCGGCTTCTGGCGCGGCCAGGAAGTGCCTGGCTATCGCCGGGAAGAAGGCGTGGCCAACGGTTCCACCACCGAGTCCTATGTCGCGCTCAAGGTATTTATAGATAACTGGCGCTGGTCCGGCGTTCCTTTCTACCTCCGCACCGGCAAGCGCATGCCGAAGCGGGCCAGTGAGATCGCCATTCAGTTCAAGAGCGTCCCGCCCATCTTCTTCAATGCCGATCGCAGTCATCCCCTCGAGCCCAATGTGCTCGCCCTCAACATTCAGCCGAACGAGGGCCTGTCCATGCAGATCGCCACCAAGCTGCCGGGGCCGAAGGTCAAAATTTACCCGGTGAAGATGGATTTCCGTTATGGCTCGACCTTCGGTGAAGCCTCCCCGGAGGCGTACGAGCGCCTCCTGGTCGATGTCATGGCGGGCGATGCGACTCTGTTCATGCGGCGGGATACAGTGGAGTCGTCCTGGATATGGATTCAGGCGATTCTCGATGCGTGGGCGGATAATCGCTCCCGCTGGCTGCCCGAATATGAAGCAGGCACCTGGGGTCCGGTGGAAGCGGACCGATTGATCGAAACCGATGGCCGAAAGTGGCGACTGTTATGAGCGCGGCCAAACCAGTTTACCATGATATCCATTGCAGCTCTCCGGTGCAGGTCAGTCTGAGCGACATCGAAAAAGAGCTGACCGGACTTTGGCATTCCTTAAACCGGGACGCGGCCGGTAGCCAGACCCTGACCCGGGCCTGCATGTCCAACCTCGTCGTCTATTGCGATTTGCGCAGCGAAGCGGATGCCGTTCTGCAAGATTTGCCAAAAATTCTTGAGGTTCACCCGGCTCGTGTACTGCTTCTGATCGGTGAAACCGAACGCACGAACGACGATTTGAAAGCTTACCTGTCGATTTACTATTCGCCGGTGAGTGACGGTTGGCAATTGTGTGCTGAACAAGTCACCGTTTATTGCAGACAGAACGCCGCCAGACGCCTTCCGTCCATTCCCCGCGCGCTCTGTGTCGGCGATCTGCCGACGACCCTGTGGTGGGTTTCGAGCCAGCCACCCCCTTTGGCCGGAGAGATCTTTTACAGCCTGGCGGACAACGCCGATCAGATAATCTTCGACAGTATAGGCTGGAAGAACCCGGTAAAAGGCGTTCTCGCCGTTACCCAGTGGATTGCCGGCAACGACAGCCATGTTATCTACAATCTCGCTTGGCGCCGGCTCAAGGCGTGGCGCAAACTCATCAGCGAAGCGCTGGACCCTGTGGTCGCTCCCGATGCTCTAGCGACGGTCAGCCGTCTGGAGATCGAGCACGGCCCACATGCTCTTCCGGTCGCCTGGCTGCTCGTGGGCTGGCTGGCTGCGCGCTTGAAATGGCAACCGGTCGAGGGACGCTTGCTGTCGCAATCGGCGATGACCTGGCACTTCGAATGTGGCAAGGATCCCATCGATGTACTGGTCAAGCGCCGCGACGAGGGCGATGCGTGGATCGATCAGTTGCTGTGGAGCTGGAGTGGAAACGCCGGCGGCACGGTGATGTTTTACCAACTCGGCGAACGCAAACTGGGTGTCAGCGGCAAGGGCGCGCCGGTGGCCGAGACCGTGGTTGCCATACCGGAAAGCGATCGCGCGCGACTGGTCGCGGCGCAGATGGCACATCGCTTCCATGACGAACTTTTCGAGGATGTGCTGGAAGTTTCGAACCGCATGGCGGCTATCCTTCTCAAGTAGGCGCAAGTGGTCTGTCGTGAAATTCCGGCTTGGTGAAATCTCGGTGTCCGCCTGCGGTGTCGAGCTGGCTCCAGAAGATCCGGATCGGCGGCTCGCGTCCTCTCATCTCGAACATGAGGATACGGCTTACCGACCGGTATTTCGATCAATGAGTTCTAGACCGAAGATCGGGAAATCAACGGCTGTTTTGGCGGGGGAGCGTAAAAGAGGGCGTGTGGAGATGCGCTATTTTTCCAAGCGGCATCGGTTTCGCTAGCGCATAGCCTTGGGCATAGTCCACGCCGATCGCTTGCAATAGGTGGAGCGCATTCTCGCTCTCAACACATTCGGCAACCGTCTTAATGTCCATTACATGGCCGATTCGGTGGATGGCTTCCACCATGGCGTAGTCGATGGGATCATGGACCATGTCCTTGACAAAACTACCGTCGATTTTTAAGAAATCGATCGGCAAAGTCTTCAGATAAGAGAAAGACGACAGGCCACAGCCAAAGTCATCCAGGGCAAAGCGGCAACCGTGCGGCTTAAGGGCGGAGAAAAAGTGCATGGCGTAACTGAGATTGCTGATAGCAGCCGTTTCGGTGATTTCAAAGCAGATTCGCTCCAGGGGGACACTCCCGCTTTTCATCTGCTGCTGGACGAATTCTAGAAATCGGTGGTCGCTCAAGGATTGACCCGAAAGATTGATGGTAACGCAGACCGATGGCGGAATGAGCGTTACATCGCGCAGGGCTGCGAAAACGGTCCGTATGACCCAGCGATCGACCGCCTGCATTTGGTTGTAACGCTCCGCCGCTGGAATGAACACGGCGGGCCGCACCAGCTCGCCATCGCGGCTGCGTAGGCGTAGCAGCACTTCACCATGCGGCCGGTCGCTGTGCCGCCCGAGCGCGATGATCGGTTGGTAGAACAAGACAAAACTGTCCTCCGCCAACGCTTGCTGGATGCGCGGAATCCATTGCATCTCTCCATGACGCTGAGCGAGTTCGCGGTCGTCCGGCTGGTAGACATGCACGCGGTTGCGCCCTTGGTCCTTGGCGACGTAGCAGGCACTATCCGCCGCTTTGAAAATGCTAGCCAGATTATCGAGATCAGGAGTTATTGATACGAGGCCGATACTGACCCCTATTGTCCAGCTGCGGTGTTGCCATACAAAGCGGAGACCTTGCAGCGCTTCGCGGATTTGATCGGCGATTCTTAGTGCCTGATCCTCCTGACAGTGTTCCAGCAGGACACCAAATTCATCACCACCGAGGCGTGCCAGCGTGTCGCGTTTGCGTACCTGGAGCGTCAGGACGACGCTGATCTGGCGCAGTAGCTCATCCCCTGCGGCATGCCCGCAGGTGTCATTGACCACCTTGAATTGATCCAGGTCTAGATAGAGAACGGCGTGCCCTTCGTCCTTCGCGGCAGTGGTCAGGACTCGCTCTACCCGACGCTCAAACTCCCGGCGATTGACCAGCCCGGTCAACGCATCGTGAGATGCGTGATAGGTCAGTTGACGCGCCGTACGGCGTGCCTCGGAAACGTCCCGAAAGACCAATACGGCCCCAATTATGGCGCCCGCATGGTCGTGTATCGGGGCTGCCGATGCATCTATCGAGCGCTCCTGCCCGTCGCGGCAGACCAACAGCGTGCTGTTCCCGAGGATGACGATCTTGCCTTCGCACAGACTCTGTTGCACGGGGTCCTCAACCGGGTCGCGGCTTGCCTCGTTAATAAGTTGGAATACGTCCGTGAGGAGACAGCCCGCAGTCTCGTTTTTCGAGCATCCGGTCAGCTTTTCCGCGATGGGGTTGACGTAGTTGACGCGACCCGCTACATCGGTCGTGATAACGGCATCGCCGATAGATGCCAGAGTGACCTGGATGCGTTCTTTCTCGTCGAAAAGGGCGTTCTCCGCACGCCGCCGCTCCGCAACCTCCTTTTCCAGCTCAGCGACATTCCGGGCGAGCTCTAGCGTTCTATTCTCCACGCGGCGCTCGAGCTGCCTGTGGGTATCTGCGACCTGAGCCGCCATGCGATCGAACGCTCGGCTCAAGGCCGCGACTTCGTCGCTCCCGCGTAGATCAGCACGTGCGTCGAGATCACCCGCGGCAAACCGCCGCGTGACGTTTACTAAAGCAGCCAGTCGGCGGGTTACGAGAAAATAGACCAAAAATCCGAGAACCAAGGCCAAGGCGGCGAGCATGCCGACCATTTCCACGGTATGTTGCCGGACAGTGCGTCGGGCACGAGCGAGATCGCGAGCGAGGTCGTTCCGCACGATTAGTACGCCGATCCTCTCTGACTCCAACTCTTTGCTGTGCCTGCCGAGGGATACTGGATAGATGCCGAGTACGTAGCGGCCTGCGGCGCTGAGGTGGACTTCGCCGCCGCGCTGCTTCCTAACGCGCTCGACCACAGCTCTTAGCGGCTCGCCTCGCGAAGGCGTCAATTGTGGTTCAGCCACGTCGAACAGCGGACTACCGACCCACGCCTGAGTGGTTGCCGCCAGCACGACCTTCATGTCGTCGGCGAGCACGGCCACTTGCGATTCTGACTCGCCAAGGAACAGCATCTCCTGCGTAAGCTCCTGGTCTCCCGCATGCTCCAAGGCATAGTTGAATTGCTTCTGGAGGTCGTTCATGCGGTTGATCATGTGCGAAACAGCCTGCCCGTGGATTACCGCTTCTGCCGAGCCTTCGTCCCTGTGTACGGTGTAGGCCGCAAGGACAGCCGCAAAGACGAGGATGAGGAGCGGGATCCCATAGCGTACGGAAATCAGTAACATCCCTCACACCTGTGTCTGCTCGGCCGCCCGTTTCCAGCACTCTCGGCGGCATCTCAATTGACGTGGAGGATTTGCGGCTGCACGCAGTTATACTGGGTTCCCACAGGCGGCAGGTTAGCCGGATAATGGTTCAGATTGAACTCCAGTGGAAGCGTGCAGGAGGTCGCTGCGGTACTCGTCAACGTGCGGTTCTCACCCGCACATGAATCGCTCGCACACTGATAGACATTGAGCACTGATGCCATGTTGTGGATCAACACGACTGCCGGAGTCGAGATGGCTAAAGGGGTCGAGTAAATACTGCAAGAAAGATTGAGATTAACATTCAGAAGAGGCGCGTCAGAGACGATCGCTTCCACCTGCGTGGCGTTGTTCTGCACGATCGGACCCTGGGCAACGAGGTTTAACTGAATTTGCGAGAGTACGGGTGGATACACGAAGGAGCCATTTCGTTGACACAGCGTCTCCACCAGAGTCGTAGCCACCGCGCAATCGACGGTCCAGGGATCTACTTCAGTAGACCCGACGGTCGCCTCACAACCGACGCTGTGATAGTAGTACGTGCCGTTTACGTACATATAGTGCGCCTCGGCCTGGGCTCCAAGCAGCATTGTGAATAGGCCGACTAACGTCAAGCCGATCGTTTTGACTCTGTTGACCATGATAACTTCGGTTTGTGCTGTTTGCATTGTGGGATCCTGTTGAGAGAGGGACGATTCAAGTATAAGGCTTCTGCCTGTATTGTCCGGGTTACTTCATTGTCGAGAGATGCTGCCGAACCCGGACCGGCAGAGTACCCTTTAGCGGCCGGGATCCCAACCTATGGCAGCGCCAGCGTCAGTCGCAGAAAAACCGTCCTGACCGGTTGAATCATCGGGTTGTTGACGTCTATATCAAAGAATTTGAATTTCTCGTCGAAGAGATTGGTCGCTCCAACGGAGATGACGCCATACCGCTTAGGAAGACGATAACCGACCGCCGCATCCACGGTCCAGAAGTCAGCGCGGCCGGAACGGACGGCGGCTGGATCGAAGAATCCATCAAACCTTCCGGCTTGATGCCAGTAAGTGGGCGTCAAGGAGGCGCTTAAGCCGGAAGGGTCGAAGAAGCTCATGCCTATAAGGACCCGGTGCGTATCCAGCTCCCTGACTCCCGCCGCGAACCGCTCATCTCGGTCAAAGCGCTCGAACCGATAGTCCGCTCTTAGCGCCAGCCGTGGGTGCGGTGTCCAGAACAGGTAGACAAGGCCCAGATACTCGTTCCAGTCCACTTCTTGATTCACTGGGTTTCTGGTGTCAGACAGGTTCACGAATGGAACCTTCAGATCCCGCCGGGAGAGCTCGACGCCTCCGAACAGGCTGCGCGTAAACTTCTGATCGAGCGCTCCCCCGTAACGCCAGGCCTCCGTCAGATTGGGGTCATCGAAAAGCTGATTGAAGCCGGCCACCTGGGTCGGCTCCAGGGTCTGGTCGTTGATGAGCGTTCTCTTCAGGGTCCTGAACAGGGCCGTGCGGAGGGTGGTGCCGGCGAACGGAGTCCAGGTTATCCCGAACTTCGGGTTGACCTGGTCCTTATTGACATCTTCGTCGCCGCTCAGGGAATCGAAGCTGAGCCCCAGCGTGGCGGTCAGGTTCTTTACGAGGTTGACGTTCGCGTACCCGTATGCGTTGACGTGCTGGATATCCTGACTGGTCATCGACCGCGTCTCGACCGGAGCGGGCCCTGGACGTCCGACCGCCACGTCCTCCTCGCTATCGAGACCGAAGTAGCCGGCGCCGGTCTGCAGGTTAAGGTGGCGCGATCGGAACAGGTGCAGGAGCTCGAAGCTGACAGCGTTTTCAGGGATCTTGAAGTCGATGGAGCTTCCATGCTCCGGGAAATCGTGGTTTCTCACGCGAACATCCGCATCCTTATGAATGAATGAGCCGAGAAGAATGGAATCTGGGGAAAAGGCATGCCGTCCTCCCAGGCGGATGGTGTTACTTTCCAGCTCGTCTTTCAAACCAGGAAAATAGTCTTCCGGGAAGAATCGCTGTTGCACGTCGCCGTGCTCAGCATTTCTGTATCGATATTCGGCTTGAAGGCTGGTTTTGGGAGAGAGCTCCAATTGTACAAACGCATTAGCAATATCGTCCCTCTGATCAGCGTTTTCGCGAAACCCGTCGGTCGTAAAGTGAAACCCGCCAAGGCTGAAGGATGCGTTTTTATAGATGCCGGAAAGAATGCCTTCGCCAGCATACGTGCCGCGTTCACCCGCAAGACTGTTCGCCTGGAATGTGGCGCCATTTCGGTTAAAAATGGGGTTGAACTCATTGAAGGAGAGCGTCCCGGGTCCTTGGGCGCCGATGAGGAACAGATTGCTTTCGGCCAGGCGGGGCTGAATGGGCGTCATGTTGAGAGGCTGCAGCAACTGAGACTGGAGCAGCTCGCTGACCCGGGCGATCTCGTGCCGGGGCAAAAAGGCGTAAGTATCGGCCAGAAGCCTATGGGCGGAGAAATTGCTTGAATCGATGTTGACCGACTTCCAGCCTTCTCTTAGGGCCAGCGGCTGGAAGCCCAGATCACTGTAGACCCGGGCAATGCTGGCGCTGCGTGCCGCGAGGTCTGAATCGAGCAGCAGGCGCGAACGGTAGACGGCACGGTCGTTGTTCAATTCGATGGACTTTTGCAGGTCATGCAGAGCTTCCACCGGCCGGTTCGTGGTCTGCTTTGTGATTGCATCGTAAAGCCAAGGCGTGGGATCTTTGGGGTCCAGCTCCTTGGCAATCGCATACTGGCGCTCATCCAAAGGTCTGCGTTTCTCTTCATAGTAGGCCTTGCCCAGATAACTCCGGATCAGAGAATTGTTGGGGTCCAGGCTCGCGGCGACCTCGATCGCCCGGCGCCCCTCATGCAGATCGCCTTCCCGGATCGTGGCCAGCCCCAGACCGAGCCTTGGAAGAGGATCCGCCTGATCCAGCGCAATCGCTTTCTCGAAAACCTCCTTGGCCTGTATTGTCCTGACCTCCGTCAGGTAGACGAAACCAAGTACCGTCTGGGTCCGTGAGAGATCCGGCTTGAGAGCAACCGCCTTCTCTGCCGCCTTGAGGGCTTGATTGAAGCGGCCAAATGACGACCACAGCTCTGCCAGCCGGGCCCATGCCAGGGCATTCTGAGGGTCACGTTGCACCGCTTTATCAAGGCTTGCGCGTGCGCCCTCGAGGTCAAAGCGAGCCTGCTGGGCATAAGAAAGCGCGATCAATGCCGTGGCCGAGTCAGGAGCCGCCTCGACCGCCTTCCGGGCAATCGTGAGCGCTTTGTCGTTCTGATTCTGCACCGAAGCGATGATCGCTTGCAGCGCGAGAGCGTCGCTGTCGTTCGGGGCCAGCCGCAGCGCCCGCACGATATCCGGCTCGGCCTCATCCACGCGCCCCACGGCAAGCAGCAACGAGGCGCGATAGAGGAAGAAGCGTGGAGTATCTATCGTCTCAGGAACCGTCGCGATACTGTCGAACGCCTTCTCTAGATCGCCCTTCAGGTAAAAATCGATGGATTGTCGAACGTTCCCTTGCCAGCCCGGTCCCGATCGAAATTCCGCAGCGCGAAAATAAAGGACAGGGGGGTAATACAAGGCCCACCGCACTGCCTCGCGCGGGTGGAGAACGCGATGTAGCTCCGGGGCCTTTCCGGCCTCGGCGGTGGCTACCTCGCCCGACGCTACGGTGAGACCCCCTTGCTCGTTCGAGACCCGTACGTGGCCTTCCAACACCATGAGCTGCGAACGACCCGCTTGCGCCTGGACGAAAAACTCTGTGCCGTCGGTCAAGGCCTTGAGGGTCGGGGTGTCCACTTTGAACCGCAGTGGCCGGCGGCTAAAGGATTGGACGGCGCCCTTACGGAGGTCGAGCCACGACCACTCCTCGTCCTTGTCGGTAATATTGAGGAGGCTTATGTTCGTATTTTGATCGATACGCAATACTGCATTATTGATCAGCTGGACAGCGGCACGACTGCGTTTTCCGACATATATCGTGTCACCTTCACACAGCTCGAGATCGAGTTTTGCAGCGTGCCAACTCCCGGTTTGTCCGCGCTGGACATCGGCCTCGCCTTCGATGCTGACGAACTTTCCCACGACCTCCTGACAAAGGTCTTCTGCGTAAACCACCCGAATCAGCACGGAAAAGGCGAGGAGGAGCGAAGCGTGGCACGTATAGCGCCGTAAACGCATGTTGGTTTGCTCTGACCCGGGATGCGAAGGATAAGAAATCCGATGAAGTTGACGCCTATGCGTCGGATGATGCTCTCAGGATAATATAGTCGTCAAGGAACGTGAGCGGTCAATTCCTATCCCCAAAGGATCCGGGAGGCCGACTGGGCGCTATCGTCGAGCCGACACGAGCCTATCCTGCGGCAGGCCGCTTTCGAGCTTGCCGATGCGCTAAGTCCTCCACGAGGGATCGACAAATGGATAGGGCGACGGTTACGCTGTCAGCGATGCAAGCACAGCCACGAGCAGGCCGCTGCGAATCGAGAGAAGGCGGGATGGAGGTCCCGGGAGCACGGAATACGGCACAACGGGCGCATGGCACCTCGCTGGAATGCCAGACCTATTATTCGGGCCCGAAAATACCTCCTGGTATTTCGGGCCATCGCCAAGGCCGGTAACACGCCCGGCCTTGGCTCACGCGGCTTGGCGCCGCGCTTTCGGCTCCTGACCCGGATTTACCCGACCTATTTAAGGGCCGGGTTAATAATGCCAGCGCTAGCGCACCGGATCTTGCTGAGCCTGTGGTTTCAGGGAAACACCCGTGGCGTGGAAGAGGGGGCTGTAACCGCCGCTCTATCCCGGTTGGGCGTCCTGACCATCTACCCTATGAGGCGTTACACGATGAATATCCATCATACCTTATCGATGGCTTGGCGCGAGGCAGTTGCCTCCGGAAGACTCGTCAACGAATTCGAGGCCGCTTCCGGCGATCCTGCCGGCCGATGGGCGCCAGGCGACCGGGTGAGATTTGGCCTCACGTGCACTGCAGATACCATCGAGTACGCTGCTTGGAACCTGCGGAGCGGTCAGCAGATCGAGGCGCCCGTCGTGGAAAGAAAAGTCGGCTCCACGAACTTTGTTTGCCAATTCAATCGCTATCGCGCCCTGAGGCCGGGAGCGGCTGGTCAGGGGGGCGAGCAGCGCCCCGACATTTCGCCGGCGCCGGCCGACTGCCGATTCCACTGCCAGGACCCGACGAAGAGCCTTAGCCTCTTGCAGCGTAAACCTTTGCTCCAGGTCAGACTGGCCCATGCCCACTGGAACGCGTACTATAATGCAGCTCCCATCGAGAAGACCGGGCATTTCCTCTGGGTGCCGGTGACCATTGACGCTTCCACAACGGTCATCCCCCACATTCCACAACGGCTCAGCCGAAAATTCATCGAAGATCTCGTTTTGCTATTCCGCTACAGCGCGCCATCGATTGTCCTCTTCAACGCCCTCCACGCAGGGGCATCGGTGAACCATATTCACGCGCAGGCGGTATTCCACACCCGACGACTGCCCGTCGAGGACGCGCGAACGGTGGAGTACAAGGGATTCACCTTGGTCGACGGCTATCCAGCGCAAGCCTTGAGCTTCCGCGTGGATGCCGATGTCAGCGCCCTCGCCGCGTCCGTGGAGCGCCTGCAACAACATGGCATTGCATTCAATCTGATGCTGCTGGGTGAGCAGGCCTTCCTGTTCCCCCGAGACGCACGACACGAGGTCGTATCCGAATTCCCGGGTGGTGTCTTGGCTACCCTGGATCTTGCCGGCAAGCTCATCACGGACGACCGGCAGGCATACGAGCGTACGGGCGCAGCGCAGATCGAGAGCGCCTTCGGGAAGGCGACACTCTCCGCCAAACAGCTCATCGACGGCTGGGAGGCGGCCGAATCGCATCAGCAGAACCGTTAAGCGCGGGTTGGCACATCCGCACCTACCACCTAAATTTACAGAACCGGAGCCGGTCTGCGGAAGGCGAAGCATGCGCCTATCGAACGCTGACCGGTCAGCGGCACTGTGGACCGCTCGGCCGTGCACTGGCCGTATGCGGTTGGCTACGCGTGCCTCCAGGAGCGCCAGCATGGGGGATGGAACAGGCGCTGGCGATGCATCGCCGCCGCATCAAGCGGCGCGCCGCTCGCCGCAGCGTGTCAAACCCTGTCATCAGCGATGAGCGCACCGGTAAACGTAAAAGCTTTGTCCGCCATCCACCAAGGGGCCCAACGGCACGAGCGTGTCGCCCTCCATTTCGGCGGCTTTGTTTTTCGCTAGCTGGTCAATTTCTGCCCGTGCTGTTTTTTCACTGTACGCGCCAAGGTTCATCACTTCGGACACATCGAGGGTTAGCTTCCCCAGGCGCTTGCAGTTGGCGGTTTGAAGATTCTGGGCGATGCGGACTTGATCGCTCGCGGCGTGGGGTTGCAGCAGGCTGCAAGCGGGAAGCAAGGTCAGCATTGGCAGCATCACGATCCATTTATAGACAGGCAAAGTCATTTTCGTTTCTCCTCGGATTGAATTTTGCTTTATGGCGCGAGCCAAAAGTAAAGGCGGACACGCCTGGGAGGTGGTTGCTCAGCGCGCTGATGATTGCCGTGGACGGGCTGGCGAGGGGAGCCTCTGCAAAAGGCGATGACGATGGCACAGCGTCGAGGTAAACTGTCGCTCACCAAGTTTAACCGGAATTCACTCATTTTAGAGTTCTGCACCCAAGGTAAGCCGCATCATCAGTGGCTTTGGACGGGCGGGCTTCAATTTTTGATCGGCTCATGACGAAATATATCTTCATTACAGGCGGCGTCGTTTCGTCGCTGGGCAAAGGCATCGCAGCGTCTTCCCTGGCCTCGCTCCTGGAGGCGCGCGGGCTGAAAATCACCTTAACTAAGCTCGATCCGTACATCAACGTGGATCCCGGAACCATGAGCCCATTCCAGCACGGCGAAGTATTCGTCACCGAAGATGGCGCGGAAACCGATCTCGATCTCGGCCATTATGAGCGCTTCGTGCACGCCACCATGCACAAGGTTAACAATTTCACCACCGGCCAGGTCTACGAGAATGTGATTCGAAACGAGCGCAAGGGCGACTATCTGGGCGCGACGGTGCAGGTCATTCCGCACATCACTGACGAAATCAAGCGGATGATCCGCCTGAGCGCCGAAGGTAGCGATGTCGCGCTGATCGAAATCGGCGGCACCGTCGGCGACATCGAATCGCTGCCGTTTCTCGAAGCGATCCGGCAGATGCGGATCGATATGGGCGAGGATAAATCGCTGTTCATCCACCTGACGCTGGTGCCGTACATCAGCACTGCCGGCGAGCTCAAGACCAAACCGACCCAGCACTCGGTCAAGGAGCTGCGCACTATCGGTATCCAGCCGGACATTTTGATCTGCCGTTCCGACCGCCCGATGCCGGAGGGCGAGCGCCGGAAAATCGCGCTGTTCACCAATGTCGAGGAAGCTGCCGTCATCTCGGCGGTGAACGCCGATTCCATCTATCGGATTCCGCTGGAAATGCACGAACAGGGTCTGGACGAGATCGTCGTGCGCAAACTGCGGTTCGACGCGCCGCCGGCCGATCTTTCGGAATGGAAAGCCGTCATCGCGGCGCTCGAACAGCCCGACCACGCGGTGACCATTGCCATGGTCGGCAAATATGTCAACCATTCCGACGCTTATAAATCTCTCACCGAAGCGCTCATGCACGGTGGCATCCACACGCGCACGCGGGTTAACATCCAATTCATCGAATCGGAAGAAATCGAAGATAAAGGTCCCGGCTGTCTTGAACACGGCATCGATGCGATACTGGTGCCCGGCGGCTTCGGCGAGCGCGGGATTGAAGGCAAGATCGCGGCGGCCAAGTTTGCCCGGGAGAAGAAGATTCCCTACCTCGGCATTTGTCTGGGGATGCAGGTGGCCGTGATCGAATTCGCCCGCGACGTGGCCCGGCTGGAAGGCGCACACAGCTCCGAGTTCCTGCCCCATACGCCGCACCCGGTGATCGCTCTGATCACCGAATGGCAGAATGAAGCCGGTGAGATGGAGCAGCGCAGCCAAGCATCCGACTTCGGCGGTACCATGCGCCTCGGCGGTCAGAAGTGCCGTCTGGAGGCGGCCACGCTGGCGCGCCAACTGTATGGCAAGGACGTCATCACGGAACGGCACCGCCACCGCTACGAATTCAACAATCGCTACCAAAAAACGCTGGAAGCAGCCGGCCTGCGGATTTCCGGCAAATCCATCGACGGCCGTCTGGTGGAGATGATCGAACTGCCTGATCATCCCTGGTTTCTCGGCTGCCAGTTTCATCCTGAATTCACCTCGACGCCGCGCGGCGGGCATCCCCTCTTCGCCGGGTTCGTGCGCGCCGCCTGCGAATATCGGCAGGCCCAAGGAGCTTCGCAACGATGAGACTATGCGGATTCGAGGTCGGACTGCATCGACGATTCTTTCTCATCGCAGGCCCTTGTGTGATCGAGAGCGAGCAGCTCGCACTGGAAACCGCCGGCACGCTCAAGGAGATCACCGCACAGCTCGGCATTCCTTTCATCTACAAATCTTCATTCGACAAGGCCAATCGGTCCTCGCACGAGAGTTTTCGCGGTCTCGGCGTCGCAGCCGGACTCGAGATCCTGGCAAAGGTGAAGGAGCTGATCGGCGTGCCAGTTCTAACCGACGTGCACGAAGATACGTCCCTGAGAGAGGTCGCTGCGGTCGTCGACGTGCTGCAAACCCCGGCTTTTTTGTGCCGGCAGACCAATTTCATCCAGGCCGTCGTCCGCCAGGGCCGCCCGGTCAATATCAAGAAAGGTCAGTTCCTCGCGCCCTGGGACATGAAGAACGTGGTCAGCAAGGCCAAGGCGACCGGCAATGCCGATATCCTGGTTTGCGAGCGCGGTGTCTCGTTCGGCTACAACAATCTCGTCGCCGACATGCGCTCGCTGGCGATCATGCGCGAGACCGGCTGTCCGGTGGTGTTCGATGCCACTCACTCGGTGCAGCTGCCGGGCGGGCAGGGAAGCGTTTCTGGCGGGCAGCGCGAATTTATCCCGACCCTGGCGCGTGCCGCCGTGGCAGCCGGTATATCCGGCCTGTTTATGGAAACCCATCCCAAGCCGGACGAGGCCAAGAGCGATGGACCGAATTCCTGGCCGCTGGCCGGCATGCGGGAATTGCTCGAGGTTTTGGTGGATATCGATCAGGCCGTCAAAGCACGCGGATGGTTCTGAGAGCGGTAAAATAACATTCATAGAACGATACCTGGAGCGGCGACAGCGGCCTCCCTTTGAACCTGCGCAACATTGGACCAACAGATGGTGAGAACATGAGCAAAATCACTGAGCTTAAGGCACGGGAAGTACTGGATTCGCGCGGTAATCCAACCGTTGAGGCCGACGTCATCCTGGCATCGGGCGTCATCGGCAGCGCGATGGTGCCGTCCGGTGCATCGACCGGTGCGCGCGAGGCGATCGAACTGCGCGATGGCGACAAGTCCCGTTATCTCGGCAAGGGCGTATTGAACGCCGTCAGGCACGCCAAGACCGAGATACGCTCGGCGGTCCTCGGCATGGAGGCGGCAGATCAGACCGCGCTCGATGCCACGATGATCGAGCTGGACGGCACGCCGAACAAGGCCCGTCTCGGCGCCAACGCACTGCTGGCGGTTTCCCTGGCCGCTGCTCATGCCGCCGCTCAAGATGCGGGCAAGCCGCTCTATATTTACCTCAACCAGACAGGGCAGTTCTCGCTGCCGGTGCCGATGATGAACATCATCAATGGCGGTGCCCATGCGGATAATAGCGTGGATATGCAGGAGTTCATGATTCTGCCGGTCGGGGCGCCGACATTCCGGGAAGCCTTGCGTTATGGCGCGGAAGTCTTCCACGCGCTGAAAAAAGTACTGTCGAGCCAAGGCCTGGCCACGACCGTGGGCGATGAAGGCGGCTTCGCACCGAATCTGCCATCGAACGAAGCCGCCATCGAGATGATCATCGAAGCCATCGAAAAGGCGGGCTACAGGCCGGGAGAAGATATCTATCTCGGCCTTGACGTGGCGAGTTCCGAGTTCTATCGGAACGGCGCCTATGCGCTCGAATCCGAAGACAAGAAATTCACTTCCGAGGCGTTTGTCGATTACCTGTCGGATTGGGTCGCCAGATATCCGATCATCACCATCGAAGACGGCCTGGCCGAAAACGATTGGGACGGCTGGAAACGCTTGACCGAAAAACTGGGTCAGAAACTTCAACTCGTTGGGGA
>CADDZF010000047.1 GCA_902812445.1 Methylococcaceae bacterium
ATATCCAGCCAGGGATAATCTTCGGCCAATGCCCTGGCCGATGCCAGCAGATGATCCATCGAAATATCCATCGGCATGTACAGCGCCGGTTGCACGGCTTCCAACAACAGCCGCACTTTGCGGCTGCTGCCGCTGCCCAGCTCTAGCAGTAGGCAGTTTCCGCCGATCACGCGCGCGATCGCGGTGGCATGCTGTTGCAATATGCCGATTTCGGTGCGCGTCGGATAATATTCGGGCAACTGGCAGATGGCGTCGAACAATCGTGAGCCGCGGGCATCGTAAAAGAATTTCGGGGAAATGAACTTGCCGCGACGGCGCAGTCCGTCCAAAACTTCGGATCTGAGGTCCGCCGGAGTCGGATGTTCGTCATAAAAGCGGATTGCCGGTCTCTGCAAAGGCATGTCAGTTCTGCCCGTCGTCCGCCAGACGAATGCCGCTGAACTGCCAGCGGTCGGCCGGATAGAAAAAATTGCGGTAGGTCGGCCGGATATGGTCTTTCGGCGTGACGCAGGAACCGCCGCGCAGCACGATCTGGTTGCACATGAACTTGCCGTTGTATTCGCCGAGCGGTCCCTGCAGGGCACGAAAGCCAGGATAAGGCCGGTACGGGCTCTGGGTCCATTCCCAGACATCGCCGTAGAGTTGCTCGATAGTTTGCTTTCCTTGCGTCGCCACCGGATGTAAGTAGCCGGCATTACGCAGGTTTCCCTCGACCGGCTGGGATTCGGCTGCTACCTCCCACTCCGCCTCACTCGGCAGGCGCTTGCCACGCCAGCGGGCATAAGCGTCGGCTTCGTAAAAACTGACGTGGCAGACTGGCTCGTGCTCATCCAGCCGACGAAGACCCGCCAACGTCATCAGCCACCATGCCCCGTCGATATTTTCCCAGTACAAAGGCGCCTGCCAGCCTTTTTGCCGACCGGCTGCCCAACCGTCAGATAGCCAGTGTTCCGCCCGCCGGTAACCGCCCGCTTCGACAAACTCCAGAAATTCCCCGTTGCTCACCAGCCGCGAAGCCAGCCGGCAGGCACCGAGATAAACCGCATGGCGTGGCGTTTCGTTGTCGAAGGCGAAGCCTTTTGTCTGATGGCCGATGGCCCTAACGCCCGCCGGATAATCCAGCCATTTTAGCGTGGACGGACGACAGCACCTGGGTTCCGTACGCTGGAGATATACCGGGCGCAAAGGATTCAGGGCGAAATTGTATTTGATGTCGGTCAACAGCAATTCCTGGTGCTGCTGCTCGTGGTTCAGGCCCAGTTTGATGCGAGATAGCGTTGTATCCGGCTGATGCAGTGTGGCGATCAGCGCCTCCATCGCCCGATCGACGTACTGACGATAACGGTAGACTTCCCCGACCGTGGGGCGCGACAAGAGCCCCCGCTGCGCTCTCGGGAAAAAGCTGCCGACCGTTTCATAGTAAGAATTGAACAGATAGCCGAATTGCGGATGAAAAACTCGGTACTCCGGCAGAAATGGCATCAGTAGAAAGGTTTCGAAAAACCACGTGGTATGCGCGAGATGCCATTTCGGCGGACTGACGTCCGGCATGCTCTGGATGCCATAATCCTCGATGGCCAGCGGTTGGCACAGCGACTCGGTATCGTTGCGAATCGTGCGGTATTCGGCAAGAATCCTCGCCTGATCAAAATCTGGCTCATCTTCCCGTGGCGCAGGCGCTGTAGAGGCGGCAACTGGCATGGAACCCCCTTGCTCGATTGGCAGTCTTAGTATTGGGTTGAGATCACATATCCGTCTTTAAAATTAAAGACCGGGGTGGGTTTTTCTTAGTTCCGTATCCGAATTGTTCACTCCAGGAGAGAGCCATGCCGAAAGCACACTGGAACGGGGCCACACTGGCCATGAGCGACCGCTGTGAAGTGGTGGAAAACAATTATTATTTTCCACCCGAATCCCTCCGCCGCGAATATTTGAAGGACAGTGAAACACACACGACGTGTCCCTGGAAGGGTCTAGCCAGTTATTTCGACGTCGTCGTCAATGGCAAGCGAAACAGGGACGCCGCTTGGTACTATCCGGAACCAAAGCCGGCCGCCAAGAAAATCAAGGATCATGTCGCGTTCGGGAAAGGCGTTGTCATCGAGCCTTGACGCCAAATCCGAGATTCTGCGTGGAATTGATGCTGTGAATCGGTAGAAGACGGTCGGTTTGCACAGGATCTAAACCACTTGCATGTCGAGACGACCGGTCGTATATTTCCCGCAATGAATAGAACGCATGCGAAGGAGCTGGCACGGCAGCGGCTGTTGGACCAAGGCGTTGCGATGCTGATGCAGCAGGGTTACCACGCAACAGGCTTACAGGACCTATTGAATGCCGTCAAGGTACCCAAAGGTTCCTTTTACAATTACTTCGCCAGCAAGGAAGAGTTTTGTATGCAGGCGATAGAACACTATATCGAGCCTTTCATCCGGCGGCTGGAGGCATGTCGGCAAGCCTCGGATAAGGACGCGCTGTCTGCGCTCAGATGCTACTTCGCCGGACTCACCGAAGAACTGGAGCGCCGGCATTTTCTCGGCGGCTGCCTGCTCGGCAACTTGATGGGCGAAATCGGCGATACCAGCGAGGTCTGCCGGGAAACGCTGAGATGCGTGGTCGGCCGTTACCGCGACCAATTGGAACAAGCCCTGGCACAGGCCCAAAAGGAAGGCAGCGTGAGAACGGACAGGTCGGCGAGGACGCTGGCCGATTTTCTCATCGACGCTTGGCAAGGCGCCTTGTTGCGCATGAAGATCGAGCAATCCGTACAGCCGCTGCAAGCGTGCTGGCAAGGCTTGTTAGATGATTATTTCAGGCCTTGATTTAGAACCATTCTTATTCCGGCCCGAAAATACCCTCCTGGTATTTCGGGCCATCGCCCAGGCCGGTACACGCCCGGCCTTGGCCCACGCGGCTTGGCGCCGCGCTTTCGGCTCCCTGCCCCGGATTAACCCGGCCTATTCAAGGGCCGGGTTAATAGAACCATAAGCATAAGACTGCGGAGATTGCATCCGCTGATGAAACCGAGGAGACACTGTATGAGGCCATTAATCACAACTCGTCAGAAACAGCATCACGTCCAGACTGCCCTCGTAAGCCTGGTCGTCTGCCTTATTCTTGGCGCCTCACTAAAGCCCACGACCGCGCACGCGGACGAAACCTGCCTGTCGCCCTACATGGCGAAAATCACTGGCCAGGAAGATTATGCCTACGTCTGGACGCTCGGTGTGCCGGGCGTCGGCGATGAGCAGGACAAGCTGGTCACCGTCGATGTCAATCCCAAATCAGAGCGCTACGGCAAGGTTATCGCTGCGCTGTCGGTCGGTGGCAGGAACGAAGCTCACCACTCCGACTTCACGGATGACCGGCGTTATCTGTGGGCCGGCGGGCTCGATACCAGCAAAATTTTTGTTTTTGACGTTTATGGCGACCCCGGCAAGCCCAGCCTGCATAAAACCATCACCGATTTCGTCGCCCAAAGCGGTGGCGTGGTCGGCCCGCATTCGCTATACGCCCTGCCCGGCCGGATGATCATCACGGGCTTGTCTAACAACAAAGATCACGGCGGCCGTACGGCCTTGGTCGAATACACCAATGAAGGCGACTATATCGCCACCCACTGGATGCCGACCGACAGCGATCTGCGCGGCGCCGTCAAGACAGGCAAGTACGCTGACGGTTATGGTTATGACGTTCGCGCGCTGCCGCGCCGGAACGCTTTGGTGACGTCGTCGTTCACGGGCTGGACGAACTATATGATGGACATCGGCAAATTACTGGCCGACCCGGAAGCCATGAAGCACTTCGGCAATACCGTGGTCGTCTGGGATCTGCACACTCGCCAGCCGAAAAGAATCTTCGACGTGCCGGGCGCGCCGCTCGAAATCCGCTGCGCCTTGAACGCGGCGCACAACTACTGCTTTACCACCACGGCTCTGACTTCGAAGATCTGGCTGATCTATGAAGACGACCGGGGCGAGTGGCAGGCAAAGCCGGTGGCCGACATCGGCGATCCAGGCAAAGTGCCGCTGCCGGTCGACATCTCGATCGCCAGCGATGACAAGACCTTGTGGGTAAATTCCTTCATGGACGGTAACACGCGTGCATTCGACATCTCCAATCCGCACAAGCCGGTGCAGGTGTACGAGAAGCACATCGGAGCCCAGGTCAACATGGTCTCTTCTAGCTGGGACGGTAAGCGCCTGTATCACACGTCATCCCTGTTGGGAAACTGGGACAAGAAAGGCAAGGACAACGAGCAATTCCTGAAACTCTACCATTGGGACGGCAAGCAGCTCACCGAGCAATTCGCCATCGACTTCATCCAAGAAAAACTGGGCCGACCGCACCAAATGCGTTTCGGTGCCCAAGCGCTCTACCCGCGGACGGCGCGATCGGAGGCACCCAGAAGTTTGCCGCTGGCGGGAGCGCAATAGGTTTTTCACCGTTCGATGCCGCTCGATATAGAGCGGGAATTGCCGACTACCCCAAGCACGCGACTTTCCATCCGTAATTTCCATGCCCCTTCACGGTTTGCTCTCGATCCTCTTCTTTGTGCACGTGCTGGCGATCGCGGGCGACGGTGGCGGGCCTTCGGGACAAATCGGGCAACGACCGCAGGAACGCAATGAACCGGCGCTGGGCTACCAGCCTTTGCCCTACGGCGCGCCGGTTGCCGGCAGTTATGCATTGCCTGCCCTGGGCATGGCTGTCGATGGTGATGTGATCGACAGCGAAGGCGCGGAACTCCGCCTGCATCGCCTATTGGGCGATAAGCTGGTGCTCTTGAGCTTTATTTACTCGACCTGCAGCGATTTAAACGGTTGTCCGCTGGCAACCGCCGTATTGCATAAGGTCCAGCGGCGTTTGCAGGCCTCGCCGGAGCTCTCATCCCAGCTTCGCCTGCTTACCTTGAGCTTCAATCCCGAGCACGACACGCCGGAGACCCTGCGCCAGTATGTCCAGCAATTTCAGCACGCCGGCGTAGAATGGCGCTTTCTCACTGCCCGCTCGGAGCGCGAAATTGCGCCGATCCTCGCCGGTTATCATCAAATCGCAGAAAAAGATTATGGCGAGCAGGGCCAGAGTCTGGGGACGTTTACCCATGTCCTTCGCGTTTATCTGATTGACCGCCAGCTGCGGATACGCAATATTTATACGGTATCGTTCCTGCACCCCGACCTTCTCATCAGCGATATCAAGACTTTGCTGGCAGAGAACGGGACCTTTGCAGGCGCGGCGGCACCGCCGGAAATCGGCAGCGGGCAACATCGTCGATCGGCTCACCTCGCCGAGACCCAGCGCTTAAAATCGGCGGCCTCAACAGCAACTGCCGCGAGTGTTCGGAGCATCTTTGGAGACGGCGATGATAAAACCGGCTATGGCCGAACCGACTACGCAACCCGCTCCTTGGCGCTTGCAGACCGCGCGGGGCGTTCCGTCGATCTGCTGAAGCGCGCAAGAAAACCGCCCCTCGGCCTGCCGCCTCTGCCGGTACCCAAGGACAACCCGCTGAGCCGCGACAAAATCGTTCTCGGCAGGAAGCTCTTTTATGACCGGCGCCTGTCGCTCAACAACACCCTTTCCTGCGCCATGTGCCACATTCCCGAGCAGGGTTTCACCAGCCACGAGCAAGCCACGGCTGTCGGCGTGGAAGGACGCAGCGTCCGGCGTAATGCGCCCACGCTGTACAACGTCGGCTATTGGCAGCGCCTGTTTCACGACGCCCGCGAGTATCGGCTCGAGCAACAAGCCTGGGGCCCTTTGCTGGCGATCAACGAAATGGCGGTGCCTTCGGTCGGCTGGCTGATCGAGAAAATCAGAGGCATGGCGGACTACCACGGTCTGTTCGAAAAAGCCTTCGGACGAGGCCCGACCATGGAAACCCTCGGCATGGCGCTCGCCAGTTATCAGCGCACGCTCGTTGCGGCCAATTCGCCATTCGATCGCTGGTATTACGGCAAACAGAAGGACGCTCTGGCGGATGCGGCGAAACGTGGTTTTGCCTTGTTCACGGGAAAGGCGGGCTGTGCTTCCTGTCATTCAATCGGCGAAAAATACGCCCTGTTCACCGATCAGGACCTGCACGACACCGGTCTCGGGTTCACTGCCAGCATGCAGCAGGAGCCTTCCAAGCGCCGCGTCCAGACGGCGCCGGGCCATTACATTGAAGTGGATGCAGCGGCGGTCGCGGCGGTTTCAGAGCCCAAAGCCGGTGACCTTGGCCTCTACGAAATCACCCTGAATCCTAATGACCGCTGGAAATACAAGACCCCGACGCTGCGCAACATCGCCCTAACAGCGCCCTACATGCACAACGGCACGCTCGCTACGCTCGAGGAGGTGGTGGATTACTACGATAGAGGAGGCATAGCGCACGAGAATCTCGATTCTCGCATCAAACCGCTCGAGCTGAGCCAGACGGAAAAGGAAGGTCTGGTCGAGTTTCTCAAGGCATTGACCGGAGATGGCATCGAACAACTGGTACTGGATGCCTTTGCCGCTCCGGTAGGCGATGCGCGATGAGTACCAGACGGATGAACGATTTTTCCGCATAGCGCAATGCGGCGGATCTCAGCACTCCAGCCAGCCGCCTGCGGGCGAAAGGCCAGGCAAACGTAGCGCAATGGCCAAAAAATTCGGGCAACAAAAAAGCCTTCTCGAATGAGAAGGCCTTGAAAAAACTCGAAATACCCGTTTATTTTTGCGGCAGGTACTTGTTTCTTTTATTATTTATCCATTGAGCCAGCCAGCTGATGAACTGCACGCTCAAATTGAGCCCCCTTCGCAGCACATTACCGGTATAGCCGAGAAAATCCTTGACCGTCATATCCTTGAAGCGGGTTTGAAGAACACGCATCAAGAACGGCATGCCAAATATCCCTATGGCCAGTCCGATGATGAGCATCCCCGATAAACGGGACTGCGACGAAGCGGTGGCGGGGGCAGGGGAGGGTTGGAAAGTCGGCGCCGTCGCTCCCGGGCCATAGTCATCCGGGATAACCTGAGCCGTCAATCCTGGAATACTCGGCATATTGGCGCTTCCCTTGCCCACGACGAGTTGCCCCTTCATGCCTTTTTCCATGTGCTGGGCGATATCGCAATGCACCAGAAAGGTCTTGTCGTCGTTGGGCAGGATTAAGGTGCCGGAGATCTTAGCAGGTCCGGTTATCTCCAGATGAAACATGCCTTTGTCGTAGAGATATTTCGGTAAGCCATGCATCATCCATTGATGGCGGACATTGTCTTCGTTGATGAAGTGCACGGTGAGACGCGTACAGGGCTTGAAGCGCCATTCCTGCTGATCGAAAGCGTACATGGTGCCGGGAAAGCTTTTGGAATATTTATGGCCAGCACGAACGGTCATTTCCGCATCCTGCGAGATCTTATCGCAACCGCCGGGCAGCTTGTCCTTGTTCTGGCCCATAACCATGCCGCCTTCCATGTCCATCATATGCCCATCACCGTGATCCATCAGCATGGGCGTATGGTCCACAAATTCCTTCACATCCTGCGCCATGACCGCTTCGGCGCCCAGAAACAGGACAGCGAACCCGAATAAGAACGCTCTCCCGACAGTCATTTCGCCCTCCTGACCAGGGCCAGCAGTTCGTTGGCAAACCCCATCAAACGCGCTCGTTTCAAGTACACCAAATAAGCGGCCATGCCGACCAGGAGTCCTACCACAAAGTTCCTGAACGGGTGCGAGGGGGTCTCGACCGCCATGATTTGGGCGGTTTGCACCGTCAGTGTCTTTCCAGGCTCTCCGAGACTTCCCCAATCGTCGGCGAAATCCTGCCAGACCGGATACGTTCTTTCCCAGTACTCCTTGGTGAAATAGGGTGACAGGTCCATGCCGTGCGTTTTCGGCAGACCCGTTTCATCGATGAATTGCTTGTATACGATCAGGCTGATGCTGCCGCCCTCGCCCATGCCGTTCGTCGTAAAGGCTTTCTCTACATGATCGTGAAACATCCATACGCCTGGTCCATAGCTGTGCAGGCCGTCATTAGCGGTATTCAGTTCCAGATCGAGTCGCTGAGCCGGCGCCATTTCGTAGACGTCGCGCGTGATGCGCGCGCCCGGCGGCGCTTCGACGCCGTCATAATGCGTGATGGTCGCCTTGTGGCCGTGCGTGTGAAGGGCCAACTCTTCATTATGGTTGCTGAGAATGCGTAGCTTGATCTTCTGATCCGGCTCGACCACGATCAGCGATTCGCGTAGCGAGTAGGGGAACGCGCGGCCGTTGAGCGTGAAATAGTCGTCCGTCGCTTCAGTTGTATCATATTCCTGGTTCATCGCATGAGCAATCAGGCGCGGGTCGTTGGCCGCCTGGATCAGCTTGTGCAAGTCCTTGTCGATGGCTTGGTAATGCAGATCGTATTCCTGCTGATATTGCTCGGCGACCGCAACAGACGGGTGGCGCACTTGCCCCGCCCCGACGTTGAAGGTCTGCACCCAATTGTTTGGCCGGTTTTCCTCGACCACGAAAATCCCCGCCATACCCATCGCGATGTGCGTATGCGGTTGCACGTGGCAGTGATAGTACATGGTGCCCGCTTGGCGCGGCCGTATCACGTAGGTTTTGCTCTGGCCGGGCATGATGTCCATCTGGCTGGTCTGGCCGACGCCATCGTTACCGGTGCCGCTGTGATCCATATAAGGATGGTCTACCCCATGCAAATGGACCGAGTGCGGGAAATAGTGGGTATTCTCTACCACGAGCCAGACCACATCGCCCTGCTCCACCCGAATCACTGGAGACGGCAGTCGCAGCAGCGGATTGGCCTCCACACTAGCAAAGCTTTTGGTCGACATGTCACGGGTCTTCGGCGCGAATACCCAGAAACCGGGCTGGATGCCGGGCGCGATGTCGAAGCTTGGCACCACCCCGGCAAAATCCGGCGACCGTCCGTTCAGCTCCATGACTTCAAGCTTGATGACGATGTGATCCGGATCGCCATCGTTGTCCATGTCATCGGTCTTGATGATGGCGTCGGCGGCGAGATTGGTATCCATCAACGTCCCCATGGAGATGTTGTTGGTACCCTTGACGAAAGTGGCTATGTCGGCCGGATTGTCAGGATTGCAGATTCTCGACTCTTGAATCGTGACGCCTTCGATGGTTTGCTCCTTGCGCCACTCGCTGGGAACCCCGCTGTTACAGAATTCCTCCGCTTTTCCTTGGTCGATTTTCACCGACGCTGGCGGCCCCGCGATGGCCGCCATCGCGCCAGCCGGAAGGCACAGCAAAACCGCGCCCAACAGGAACGCTAAACAATATTTTTGCATTTTGATACCGACTCGAAAGACCTAGACGTTTAGACAGTGCAGATAGTTAAATTAGGGACTTCTTCACCGTCAGATCGCCGGCTTGCTCTATAGTTCCTTCCCTTTACTGATCATCCGGTCTACTTTTTGCTTAAAGGATGCATTGGACAGATAAAAGATATAACCCAGCGCCAGCAATATCACGATGCCGATGATAAGGGTGTTAATCGAAGGGCCGGTCCCTTTTGCGCCCACCGCAAACGGAACGTGGGCGTCCACCTTCTGTCCCTCGTTGACCAATGTGACATGGGCGAGATATTTGCCGCCCTCGGCGAAGTTCACCTCGGTATTGAACGATCCGGTCGGTACGCCCGTCGGTGGTTGATAGAAAACCCGTTTTCCCTCAGGCTCTTTGGTGATCTCGAATTCGACCGTCCTGTTGCGCAAGGCTTTGTCTTCGTAGTCGAACACCAGAATCGCCTTTCCCAATTCCGGAATCGCCTCGCAAAATTCGGCGGTGCCGGTCACTTGGGGCTGATAAGCGGTAAAGTGGACCCAATGTCCTGACACCGGAATGCGGCATTGATCCAAATCGACGCCCGATGCCCCGCCGTGCGCGAAAGCCGAAGAGTACGAGAAAAAGCCGATCAACAATAAGCTTATGGCCAGCACGCCACCTCGTGATTTATTAGTGCTATACATGTCTCTTCCCTCGCTACCACTGGTTGGTTAATTATTTTTGAATCGCGATTAACAGCTTCGATCGTCAGAATACTTAAACAAACGCTTGCCTTGAAGGACGTTAAGCTGCTCGGTTTTTCGTTGTAAATCCGATACGATAGCGCGTGTTAACGCTCTTTGAGCCTACCACATACGACCCCTGAATAAAAGCGGTGTGGGCATCGCAATCGCAGGGAATGCCCTACCAGCTAAGGTGCCTGCGACCGATCGTTAGATGCTACAGCCCATACCAAAGTTGCAGGCCGGGCGGCGAATTTTCAGCCTCGAAAACCGAGCAACGAGCCTTGAGAAAAGCCCCACGGCCTTCAAGAGTGGGCCCTGATAAACCCGCATCGTCCGCACCCTCCCTCCTGCAGTTTCTCGGAATCAACGTTCCCTGGCTCATCCGGCGCGAGGCGACTCGTATGCACCGAGGAGCGTTGCAGCGAGACTCACGATCGGTAGCGCCACCGCACAGTCTGTTGCATAAGTCACAATAATGTGTTGCAAAATCTTTCCGAATCCCTTCGATGGGCGCAAAATAGTGATCGTTGGAAGATCGGCACGATGACAGTGACTTAGAAGGGGGGAGAACAGATGAAACGCGCATTGAATTATCGTTGCACCGCTCTCGCGCTCGCCGGCATCTCGCTCGGATTATGCAACGAGGCCTCGGCGGCCGGGTTTGCCCTGATCGAGCAAAATGCCAGCGGCCTCGGCAACGCCTATGCCGGAGCTGCGGCAGCAGCCGAGGACGCCAGCACGATCTTCTTTAATCCTGCTGGCCTGACTCGGCTGTCGGGCCAGCAAGTGCTGTTTGCCGCACACTCGATCTGGCCTTCATCGAACTTCATCAATACAGGCTCGAGCCTGAACCCCACCAAACGGTTGGGCGGTGAAAGCGGCGATCTCGGCGAGTGGGCACTGGTTCCCAGTTTTTACTACGCGGCCGAGTTGGCACCGGATTGGCGGTTCGGGCTCGGGATCAATTCGCCGTTCGGCCTAAAAACGCGTTATGATCCGACCTGGATGGGGCGTTTTCAGGCAATCGACTCTGACCTTGTCACCCTCAATATCAACCCGACGCTGGCCTACCAGGTAAACGATTGGTTTTCTATTGGCGCGGGCTTCGATTTACAGTACATCACGGCGAAACTGACCCGCGCGGTCAATTTCGGCCCGCGGGCCGGCGAAGGTTCGGTCAAAGTGAATGGCGATGACTGGAGCTTCGGTGGAAATATCGGCGTCTTGTTTCAATTGACGCCGTCGACTCGACTGGGCCTAGCCTACCGGTCCAATATCGGTCATCGCCTGACCGGCGAAGCCAAATTCGTCCGCACTGCGCTAGTGCCTAACATCGGGCCGGTAGCGAACGGCCCTGTCGCTGCCAATGTAACCATGCCGGAAAACGTCTCGCTCAGTCTGGTCAACGACCTTACCAGTGACTGGCAACTCCTGGCCGATGTCACCTGGACGGGCTGGAGTCGTTTTCAGCAGCTCGATATCGTTCGTACCAACACCGGCCAGTTATTGTCATCGACGCCCGAGCGCTGGAACGATAGCTTCCGCTACTCGCTCGGCGCCAGTTATAAATTTACGGAAAGCTGGAAATTCCGTGGCGGCGTAGCCTACGATCAAACGCCGGTGCCGGATCGATTCCGCACCGCGCGTATCCCCGATAACGACCGCGTATGGCTGGCGGCGGGCGCAAACTATAAACTCACGGGCCAAGACTCGATCGATTTCGGATATACGCATATTTTTCTCGACAACGCACCCATCCGCGACTTGCAGGGCAACGGTTTCGCCGACAATGGCAATCTGATCGGCCACTATCGCAACAGTATCGATATCGTCAGTGTGCAGTATGTGCATCAATTCTAGTGCTGAAGCAGCGGAAAACTGCAATCCCTGCGACGCCCTGGACCTAGCGCGCTGCGCTCGATCGATGGACCCCCTGGAGAATCGGTAAATATGCAGCGAACGGCGCGCTTAGCGATGATCGTCTGCGGATGTGTTTCGCTCCCGCTCCAAGCGGCCGAGCCACAGACGGCGCGTCCTGACGCCGCCATGCTGAGCCACAACTGCGCAGGTTGCCACGGAACCTTCGGCCACGGCCCGGGCAAGATTCCATCGATCAATGGCAAGCCCGAAAGCGAATTCGTCCGCATCATGCGCGATTTCAAATACGGCAGACGCCCGGCCAGCGTGATGGACCGCATTGCGCGCGGTTATAAGGATGAGGATTTCGCCGCCATGGCAGCGTTCTTCGCGGCCCAGAAATAGCCACAAGACCATGCCTGGGCTGTCACGCAGAAGATTCATTCAGCTTACGGGTGCCGCCGGCTGCCTGAGCTTCTTCGGCTGCAGCGGCGCCGAACGCAAGCCGTCGAAAGCCAGGGTCCTCATCATCGGCGGCGGTTACGGCGGCGCGACGGCGGCCAAGTACATCAAGCTGTTCGATCGCGCCATCGATGTGACCCTGATCGAGCCGAGCAAACCGTATTTCTCCTGTTCCGGATCGAACGAGGTGATCGCCGGTTTGCACGAGCTCGCTTGGTTAGGCCGTTCACAAGACCCGTTGGCTGCCACTTACGGCGTGCACCTGGTGCGCGCGAAAGTGGCCGCCATCGACCCCAGCCGCCGCAGGGCGCAACTGGAGCAAGGTCTGAGACTTGATTACGACCGGTTGATCATGGCCCCAGGCATCGATTTCCGCTGGGACGCCCTCGCCGGTTATGATGAAAAGGCCAGCGAGATCGCGCCGCACGCCTGGAAAGCGGGCCCGCAGACGTTGCTGTTGCGTCAGCAGCTCGAGGCCATGCCGGACGGCGGGGTAGTCATGATCACGGCGCCCGCCAATCCTTACCGCTGTCCGCCGGGACCGTACGAGCGCGCTTCACTGATTGCCTACTATCTGAAGCGGCAGAAGCCCAGATCGAAAATTCTCATCATCGATGCCAAAGCGCAATTTTCCAAGCAGGCGCTCTTCGAGCAAGGCTGGAAGGATCTGTATCCCGGCATGATCGAGTGGATTTCCCCGGCCGATAGCGGCTCCATCGAGGAGGTGATCGCCGAAGCCAGAACAGTGCTGACCGAGTTCGATGAGTATCACGCCGACGTCCTGAACGTGATTCCGCCGCAAAAAGCGGGCCTTTTGGCGGAAAGGACGGGCCTCACCGATAAATCGGGCTGGTGTCCTGTGGATCCGCGCAGTTTTGCCTCGACGCTGCTGCCGAACATTCATGTCATCGGCGACGCCTGTATCGCGACACCGATGCCCAAGTCCGCATTTGCCGCCAATTCGCAGGCGAAAGTCTGTGCCGCGGCGATTGTCGCGGTGCTCAATGGGCGCCAGCCCGGCGCGCCTTCCCTGCTGAACAACTGCTACAGTTTCCTCGAACCGAACTACGCCATCTCGATTACCGGGGTTTATGAGGTCTCCGGGCGCTCGAAGCAAATCGTGGCGACCTCCGCGGGCGAGACGCCGATGCATGCCGACCGGCGGCGCGAAGCCGATTACGCCCGAGCCTGGCAGAAGAATATCGAAGCCGATGTATTTCGTTAGGCAACCATGGCCTAGATCGCACACAACCGGGTGGCGTCAGGTCGCCGCAGCTTGATTCAGGTTGACTGAGGGGCGGGAATGCTCGGGACTTTGCGGTTTTTTCTTTCATTGTGCGTGGTGTTTGCCCACCTCGCCGCATTGCCTGCTCACTTCCATACCGGCGTCTACGCGGTCTTCGGATTTTACGTACTGTCCGGCTTTCTCGTGACCGGAATCCTGAATGGTGCCTATCGCGGTCGGCCGGGCGCATTCCTCGCGAACCGCGCGCTGAAGATTTTCCCGGCATATTACCTTGTTGCCATGCTGACCATTCCGGTGATCACGCTTTTGCCGGCTGGCGCCTATCATCCGGCATGGGCAGCGACGCCGTCCAATCACGACGTTCTAGCCAACCTCCTGATATTTCCCCTGGCATGGGCCAAGGAGGCCGATTTGCGATTGATACCGCCCGCATGGTCAGTCGGCGTGGAACTGGTAAGCTACGCGCTGATATTTTTGTTTGTCGGGCGGCGTTGGTGGCTGGCAGCAGCGATGCTTGCCGCATCGTCCGGGTATCACGCACACGCCATCATGACCGGCATGCCTTGGGGGGTGCGCTATTTTCCGATTGCCGCGGCGGCGCTGCCGTTTTCGATCGGCGCTGCGATCTTCTTTTCTAAATCGCTCATCGCCCGCGGCCGCGGCTGGCTGATCGGGATCGGAGGCACAACCTGGATTGCCAACCTTGGAGGGATGGACACCAGCACCGCAGCAGGACTGACGATCACGTTTGGACCGGGATTTTATATCAACTTGTTTTCGTTGGCCACTCTGATCGCAGGACTGGCCACCCTTCCAAGGCTCGCATTTGATGATTATCTCGGCGACCTGTCCTATCCGCTTTTCCTGCTGCATTGGCTCGTCGGTTTTCTCACGACCCTGCTATTCGGCCTAGCGCCTCACGGCGCAATCGCGTTTGCCGTTTCCCTTCCTGTCGCGCTCGCTGCCGCGGTGGCCCTTAACCAATTGCTGCAAGCCACGATCGACCCCCTCCAGATCAAGATCAGGCGTCGGCGGGAAACGTCGTTGACTCGGCAATTTCCGCATCTCCCGCAGCCAGCGCCGACACTGCAGCCGCGAGATCGGATTGCGCCGTAGAAAGCTGGGCGGCACGCTCGACGAGCGAGGCCTTTGCATGCTTCCACGGTCGCCTGCGCGCCATTACGCCGACAATCGGTGGTGCCCATATGCCGAAGAGTGACAGGGCCGTGGCAGAGCCTTTTCCAACGTTGCCGGGAGTGTGAACTCAAGGGTCTTAGTGCCGGCGAGATAAGGCTGCGACTTCGAAGACGGTCGAAAGAGGGGTGTCGTTCATGATGGCGTTCATTTTCCAGTCCTGGACAGAACGGGTTTAGCGGTTCAGGCTCGACTTGGATTGGACGAGACACATTCTGTCCAACCCGTGTCGGGATCAAGTAAAATCAGCGTATTTTTCATCTCCAGGAAGAATCAAGTCGTGCTTGAGATCATTAAGGCCGGCGGTTGGTTGATGTGGCCGATCGTCGCCTGCTCCATCGTTTCGCTCGCCATCATTACCGAGCGTTTCTGGGCTTTGCGTACCTCGCGGATTCTGCCTCGCCAGCTGGTGTCCCAGGTTTGGAACCTGCACAAGAAAAACCAACTCGACAGCGTGCACGTTCGGCAAATGAAGATGAGCTCGCCTCTCGGCGCCGTTCTGGCGGCAGGACTTGCCAATCACAGGCATGGCCGGGAAGTGATGAAAGAGAGCTTGGAAGAAGCAGGGCGACAAGTGGTACACCATCTGGAGCGGTATCTGACCACCCTGGGTACGATCGCCGCCATCTCACCGTATTTGGGACTGTTGGGCAGCGTGCTCGGCATGATCGACGTATTTTCGACCTTTTCCGCCAGCGGCGGCGTCAGTAACCCCACACGGCTCGCCGGTGGCATCTCGCAAATCCTGATTGCCACGGCGGCAGGGCTGACGGTGGCCATTCCCAGCCTCATGTTCTACCGATATTTCCAGGGCCGCGTGAACGAGCTCGCCCTGCGTATGGAGGCGGAAGCGCTAAAGCTGGTCGAAATCATGCAGGGAGAGCGCGAAGAATGAGGGATCGGCGATGAACTTCAGACCGCAGCGCCGGAACAATCCCGAGATCAACTTGATTCCGCTGATCGACGTACTCATCGTCCTGCTGATCTTTCTCGTGTTGACTACCACCTTCAGCCGCGAATCCGAACTCAAGATCAGCCTGCCCGAGGCACGAGGCGAGCCGCAGACAGAGGCAAACGGCCTCGAGATCGCTATCGATGCGGCAGGACGCTATTACGTCAACCGGCATGAAATCCTGGATACCCGGATCGAGACGCTGAAAGGCGCCATCCAGTCAGCCGCGGGGGATGACAAGGACCCTCTGATCATCATCAGCGCCGATCAGCGAACGCTACACCAGTCGGTCATCACGGTGCTGGATGCAGTGAGCCAATTGGGATTCGTGCACATCACTTTCGCAACGAGGGAAACGGAGTCCGCATCGTGAAAGACGATGGATTTTTGACCGCCGGCGGGACGGCTTCCGGGATCGACCGGTGTTGAGCCCCGCGACCTGCCCGGCCTCACGCACCATGAACCCCGTTAAAGGTTTTCTGGCATCCCGCCTGCAGGCCTTGT
Source organism: Methylococcaceae bacterium (assembly GCA_902812445.1). Lineage (GTDB taxonomy): Bacteria > Pseudomonadota > Gammaproteobacteria > Methylococcales > Methylococcaceae > CADDZF01. Next base: position 16,230 of record CADDZF010000047.1, read on the forward strand.
GGTACGGGAGTCGCGCGCCGATCAATTATCTGCGACCGCTGGCCTGGGCCTTCGAGTCGGCGGTGAAGTTCAGGCGCAAGGCATACACACAGGGGCGTAAGAAAACGGTGCGTTTGCCGGCGCCAGTGATCGTGGTCGGCAATATCAGCGTCGGCGGAACCGGCAAGACCCCGCTGGTCATCTGGCTGGTCGAGTTGCTGTTTCGGGCAGGTTACCGGCCGGGCATTATCGCTCGCGGATACGGCGGCAAAGCAGCCGGCTGGCCGCAGAGCGTCGGTCCGGCGAGCGATCCGTATCGGGTCGGCGACGAAGCCGTGCTGCTCGCCCGCAGAGCGCGCTGTCCGGTCTGCGTCGGCCCGGATCGCGCGAAAGCGGGCGCGGCGCTGCTCGAGGGCGGGAATTGCGATGTCATCGTTGCGGACGATGGCTTGCAACATTATCGATTGGAGCGCGATATCGAAATTGCGGTCATCGACGGTGAACGCCGCTTCGGCAATGGCCTCTGCCTGCCGGCAGGTCCATTGCGCGAGCCCGTCGAACGGCTGGCCGCGGTCGATCTGATCGTCGCTCACGGCCGCGCCGCGGCAGGCGAATACGCGATGTCCCTGGAGGGCGAGGTCGCGGTAAACCTCGAAGATCAAGGCCAGAAGAGAATGCTGGCATCGTTTGCCGGGAGTAAACTGCACGCATTGGCGGGTATCGGTAATCCGGAACGGTTTTTCACCCATCTCCGCCGGCACGGGCTTTCATTCGATACGCGATCGTTTCCCGACCACTTTGCTTATCGGCCATCGAACATCGCGTTCCAGGACGAGGCGCCGGTCATGATGACGGAAAAAGATGCCGTCAAATGCGAGGCGTTCGCCAGAGCGCACGATTGGTTCGTTCCGGTTCGGGCAAAGCTCGAGGCCGGATTCGGTGAACATTTGATCAGCTTGCTGAAGGAGAAATGCGATGAACAGAAAACTGCTTGATATCCTGGTCTGCCCCCTGTGCAAAGGGGAACTGATTTATAGAAAAGAGGAGAAGGAGCTGATCTGCAAGGCGGATCGACTCGCGTACCCGATTCGTGACGATATCGCGGTTATGCTGGAGGATGAAGCCCGCACGCTCAGCCTCGAAGAAGCCGACGCGCTTTCGAAAAAACCCGCTCATGGCAACCCGTTCGACCAGCCCGCCGGGGTTTAAAATCATCATTCCGGCGCGCTACGCATCCACTCGTCTGCCGGGCAAGCCGCTTTTGCCGATCGCCGGGCAGCCGATGATCGCTCATGTCTGCGCGAGGGCGCTGGAAGCTGGCGCTGATGAGGTCGTTGTCGCCACCGATGATCAACGCATCGCGGACGTCGCCACCGGCCAGGGCGTTCGCGCAGTCATGACGCGGCAGGATCACGCCAGCGGCACCGAGCGGATCGCCGAAGCGGTGGAAACCCTCGGCTGGTCGGCTGCCGATCGGATCGTCAATCTGCAGGGAGATGAGCCGCTGATGCCGTCCGGCCTCATCCGGCAACTCGTGGCGGCGCTGGCTGAGCAGGCGGAGGCCGGCGTGGCCACCCTGTGCACGCCTCTCAAAGAGCGGGATGAAATCTTCAATCCTCATGCGGTCAAGGTCGTGCTGGACCGACGGGGCTATGCGCTTTATTTCAGCCGCGCGCCGATACCTTGGAAGCGGGACGGATTTGCCTGCTCTGATGACGCCCCCGCCGAAAACCTCGGTTACCTAAGGCATATCGGCGTCTACGCCTATTCCGTGGACTTCCTCCGGCGTTACGTCTCGTGGCCGCGATCGCAATTGGAGGAACTCGAATCGCTGGAGCAGTTGCGTATCTTATGGCAGGGTGAGCGTATCTATACCTTGATCGTACCCGACGCACCGGCTGCCGGCGTGGACACCGAAGCCGATCTGCGGCGGGTTGAACACAGTTTATCGACAGGCAATTGACGCCGCCATCATCAATGTTCAGACAGGCCGGCAATAGGAGACCTGCCGGTCTTGCGAAATTGGCCTCTGTCCACGGCGGCAGGCCCGGAGCAGGTTTCCCCGGCGCCTTAAGGATGCGCGATTACCAGCAGGGTGGGCGCGCGCGACAGCGCGCAACGCAGGCATCGATCCAGCGTCTCCGGGTCCAGCGCCGCGAAACTTTCATCCAGCACGACCAACTCGGATTTTTGCAGCAAGGCGCGGGCGAGGTACAGGCGACTGCGCTCGCCATGCGAGAGCTGCCATCCGGTCTCGCCCACCATCTGCATGAGTCCGGACGGCATGCGCTCGAGTAGAGCGCGAAGGCCGAGCTCGCGGCAGAGCTGTGCGGCTTCGGCGAGATCCGCATCGCTCGGCGGCCAGCGACGGCCCATGAGCAGATTGAAGGCAAAGGTATGGCTCAAGACGTGATTTTCATGAAATTGTGGCGCCGCCGTGCTCAGTCGGCGCCAGGCATCGCCCCAGGTCGCCCGATCCAAGCCGTTCAAAAGGAGCAGACCGGACGTCGGCTGCCTAAGTCCGACCAGCAACGCCGCCAGGGTGGATTTGCCTCCCCCCGAAGGCCCTTCGAGCAACAGCCGCTCGCCGCGATGGATCGTCAGGTCGCAACCGTCTAGCACCGGCTCGGTTTGTCGATCATGGCGGAATACGACGTCGCGGGCCTGCACCAGGACTTTCGAAGCGTCACCCTCGGACTGATCGGTTTCCGTTCCGTGCGGGACCGGGCAAGGCGCCTTCGGATCGACACTTGGATCCGCTGCGGAAAACATGGGTCTGATCTGTTCCCAGGCAACGGCAGCCCGCGCCAAGGCGGCGAGACCGGACGCCACCTCGCCGAACGCGCGATAGCCCAGCAAAACGCCGCCGAGCCCCACGGCCAGCCGTGTCGCTTCGGCGCTGCCGTGGATGAAATCCGGTGCGAGCCCGAGTAGTCCGATGACCAGCCAGCCGCGCGGCAATCCGCCGGCGAGTGGGACAAATGCCTGGTCAAAAGCGTTCGATACGCCGAGAAACCGCTCGAGCGTTCTATCTTCGTCCTCGTGCCTGTGCTCGGGCGCTTGCTGTGCCAGCCGGGTGCGATGACCCACCATGCGCTCTACCAGATCATGGGTCAGCTCGAGCCGGGTGTGAGTCCAGCGCCGGAGGCGCTGGTAATACCACCTGCAGAACAGGACGGTACATGCCAACCAGACCAAAAGTAGCGCGACGTGCCATAGGCCGCCGGCGCCGAGTGCCAGCACCCACCCCGCGAGGCACAGCTCGATCGCCGCAATGAGGACGGCAAAACCTCCATTTAGCGCCAGGGCATCCAAGGCCTGTGACTCGATCACCTGGCCCAGCAGATGGCCCGCCCCCTGACGACGAATGGCGTCCATATCCATTCTCAGGACCCCTGCCAGCAAGCGCGGTTTCAGCAGGACGCCCAAGTCGATCGCGAAACGCCCTTGCAGCCAGTTCCCCCACAGCCGCAAGGGAACCGTACTGAGCAAGAGCAGCGCCCAGGCGAGTAGCCAGCCAGGATCCAACCGGCCGCTCAGCGCTCCCCGACCCATTACGGCCCAACCGGCGGCTTCCAGGCTATACAGACAGCCGAATACCGCCAACATGCCGATCACGCGGCGGGGTAGTCGCGCACTGGAAAGCTGGGCCCTGAAGCTGCCCGTCGGCGGCATTCTGAGCATCCAGCAGCCATCGAAGCGCCGTGCGGCGATACGCTCCTGCAGCAATGCCGACTTGACCCGGGGCCACGCGCGCTCGGGAATATGGGCCTGCCTCAGCAGGGCTTCCACATCGGCCAGCAGCGGACCCTCCACCTCGGCGGTCAGCCCCGCGCGCAGGGCGTCAAGGGAACATTTTCTGATCCGGAGGTCGGGGCCGATCAAGCGGACCGCACGCCTGGTCGCCTGGAGCAGCAGCAGAACGTGCAGTTGGCCCGCGTGCCGATAGCGCAACAATGCCGGGCCCGCGCCGCGAAGCAGATCCAGAAACTCTGCCCATGTCGCTTCCACGGGC
>CADDZF010000048.1 GCA_902812445.1 Methylococcaceae bacterium
ATTCGCTGGTTTTTCCCAGGCGTTGCAACAGGTCACCGATTTGCGGACCGCCGCCGTGCACGATCACCGGATTGATGCCGACCAGCTTCAGCAGCACCATGTCGCGGGCGAAGCTGTTTTTCAGCCGGTCATCGGTCATGGCGTTGCCGCCGTACTTGATGACGATCGTTTTGCCGGTGAAACGCTGGATGTAGGGCAGTGCCTCGATGAGTACGTGGGCGATGTGGGTAGCCGGGTTATTTGCCAGGGCGGCTTGTCGGGTCATGGCGGCTCTCCGGGAACAGTCAGGAAACTGGCGGCTTCGTTAAACGAAAGTCTAGAAAGGCAACGCGATATCCGGTTTGACCTGTTTCATCAGCGACCTGAACTGCCCCTCGATGCGTTCCAAGGCATCCGGGGTCTCCGCTTCGAAGCGGATAACCAGGGAGGGCGTCGTATTGGACGCGCGCACCAACCCGAAGCCATCGGTAAAATCGACGCGCAGCCCGTCGATGTCGGTCACCCGCGCGTCCGCAAAGCTCGCTTTGGCCTTGAGGGCATCGACAAAGGTAAAATTTTCGCCTTCAGCCAGGAGCACGTTGAGTTCGGGCGTATTGATGCTGTCGGGCAGTGCGGCGAACACCTCGCTGGTGGAGCGGGGGTCGGCGGACAGAATTTCGATCAGGCGGGCACCGGCGTAAAGCGCATCGTCGAAACCGTACCAGCGCTCCTTGAAAAATATATGGCCGCTCATCTCCCCCGCCAGTTGGGCGCCGGTCTCCCTCATTTTCGCCTTGATCAATGAATGGCCGGTTTTCCACATCAAAGGATGGCCGCCGTGCTCGAGGATCTGGCTCGCCAGGTGGCGGGTGCATTTGACATCGTAGATGATATCGGCGCCCGGCTTGCGGGACAGGACGTCGGCGGCGAACAACATCATCTGGCGATCCGGCCAGATCACCTTGCCTCTAGAATCAACCACGCCCAAACGGTCGCCGTCACCATCGAAGGCAATGCCCAGATCGGCGCCTTCGGCGATGACGGTGTGAATCAGGTCCTTGAGGTTTTCCGGCTTGCCGGGATCCGGATGATGGTTGGGGAAACTGCCGTCGACATCACAATAGAGCTTCACCACTTCACAGCGGAGCGTTTCGAACAGTTGCGGCGCGACCTCACCGGCGACGCCGTTGCCGCAGTCCATGACTACTTTCATGCAGCGTCCCAGCCGGAAGTCCCAGGCGATTCTCTCGATATAGGCGGCTACGATGTCGTGGCTCTCGTAAGCGCCGCGGCCTTGGGTGAAATTTTCTTGTTCGATGCGCTCGCGCAGCCGCTGTATACCCGCCTCGGCCAAAGTCGCCCCGGCGATGACGATCTTAAGCCCGTTGTAGTTGGCCGGATTGTGGCTGCCGGTGATCATCACGCCCGAGCCGCTATTCAGCGTATGGGTCGCGAAATAGAGTAGCGGGGTCGGCACCATGCCGATATCGAGGACATTGCGGCCGCTCGCCCGTATCCCGTCGGCCAGCGCTCGACTCAACTCTGGGCTGGACAGCCGGCCGTCGCGGGCAATGATGATGCGCTGTTCGCCGTGGCCGTGCGCTTCGCTGCCGACGGCAAGGCCGATGTCATAAACGGCGTCCGGGGTGAGCGTTTCACCGATAACGCCTCTGATGTCATAAGCGCGAAAAATCGAAGGTGACAGGTGGCGGCTCTTTCGTTGTCGATTCACTTTGGGCTTCCCCTTAATATGGAATTGTTTGATATGGAACGGTTTGGGTTTCGGGCGACGTTAACAGGATTTTCCAAGGGGTCGCGCTGGCGTTTGCGCTTCAATTGCGGCAATTGCAGGGCAATGGCGTATACAATCCATCCCCTTCCAGCCATTGGATGAGTGGCAAATATTTGTGCTGTATTCGCGGCAGGACGGCGGATTTACGTTCTGGCCTGGCGACCGGGGTCGAGATCGGCATAGCCCCTGTGTGGCGTGCGGCTTTCCGCAAATTCAGGACGAACAGTGCCGTGCAGCTCACTTTGCCAAGATGATGCCGACAGCCGCCGCGAGAAGGCCAAAAAGCCGTCCCAGACCAATCATGCGGGCAGGCCATGATGCTATAAACCAGCGCTCATTGCTGGCCCGTGTGACCGAAGCCGCCGGTGGCGCGCTGGCTGATCGGGAAATCGTCCACCAGGTCGAATGCCACCCGCAGCACGGGCACGAAAACCATTTGCGCGATGCGGTCGCCGATCTCGATGCGGAAGGGACGATCGCCGCGATTCCAGCAAGAAACATAGATCTGGCCTTGATAATCGGAATCGATCAGCCCGATCAGATTGCCGAGCACGATGCCGTGCCTGTGGCCGAGGCCGGAACGCGGCAGGAGAACGGCGGCAACCTGGGGATCTTCGAGGTGAAGAGCGAGGCCGGTCGGAATCAGCCGGGTTGTACCAGGCTCGAGCAGCAGTGGTGCATCCAGACAAGCGCGCAGGTCGAGTCCCGCCGAGCCGCCAGTCGCGTATTCGGGCAGCGGGATTTCCCTTCCCAGCCGCTGATCGAGCACCTTAAGCTGGATTCTTCGCATGATACCTCTCTGCAATCAGTTCGATGAGCTGCCTCGCCAGTCGGGTTTTCGGTGCCATTTCAAGCGTGCGTTGGCCGCCGTTCCAGTAAACCTGCAAGGCGTTCTCGTGGCTCTCAAAGCCGCCTCGTGTTTGGCCCACCCGATTGGCGGCGATCATGTCGATGCATTTAGCGGCAAGTTTTTGCCGGGCATAGTCCTCGACTCGGTCGGTCTCCGCGGCAAAGCCGACGGTGAACGGGCCGTCTTCGAGCGCGGCCACGGCGCTCAGTATATCGGGCGTCTTGATCAAATGGATCATCGTTTCGCCGGTCTGCTTCTTGATTTTGCTTATCGCCACGGTAGCCGGCGTATAATCGGCTACCGCCGCGGCGCCAATGTAAATATCGTGGTATATCGCCCGGCTGACGACCGCCTGGTACATCTCCTCTGCGCGTTCCACGCTGACCATTTCCTGAACCCGCGGAGCAGGCAAGCTCACCGGCCCACTTACCAACGAAACGGCGGCGCCGGCTTCCTGCGCCGCTTGCGCAAGTGCGTAGCCCATTCGGCCGGAACTGCGGTTGCTGATATAGCGCACCGGATCGATCGGCTCGCGGGTGGGCCCTGCGCTGATCAAAACGGTGAGTCCGGCCAGGGCGCCGTTCTGGAATATCCACTCCAGCTGGTTGCAGATTTCGACAGGTTCCAGCATCCGTCCCCAGCCGACTTCGCCGCAGGCTTGCTCCCCGGCAGCCGGGCCGAATACGCGGATGCCGCGGTCCTGCAGGCACCGTATATTCTCCTGGGTCGCCGCATTCTCCCACATCAGTCGATTCATCGCCGGGGCGAGTACGATAGGCGCATCAGTCGCTAGGCACAGCGTCGCGAGCAAATCATCCGCGAGGCCCAGTCTGAGCCTAGCGATAAAATCCGCCGTCGCCGGCGCGATCAGAATCACATTCGCCCAGCGCGCCAGGCTGATGTGCCCCATGGCCGATTCCTCCGTGGCGTCGAGCAGCGTGAGATGAACCGGCTCGTTCGATAAAGCCTCGAAGGTCAAGGGCGTGACGAAAGCCCTAGCTGCCTGCGTCATCACCACACGCACAGCGGCGCCCTCAGCGCGCAGCAAGCGCACCAGCTCAGCCGCTTTGTAAGCGGCAATCCCGCCGGTGACGCCCAAAAGAATCTGTTTCTGCGCGGTAGTGCTCAAATGCAAGCTTGCCGATAATCAAGAATAAGCGGGTCGATGGCCTATTATGGCCAGTTCGCCCAGTTCGATCTATGCTTTACCCTATACCTTAGCCTAAGCAATTGAGAAATAAAGTCTTTAGGAGAACCCAATGCCGATTACGGATTGGCCCGCGGCAGAAAGACCCCGGGAAAAGCTGCTCCAGCGCGGTCCGCACGCGTTATCCGACGCCGAACTGCTGGCGATTTTTCTGCGCACTGGCGTAAAAGGCAAAACAGCCGTCGATCTGGCGCGCGAACTGTTGAACGAGTTCGGTTCCTTGCGAGCGTTGCTGGAAGCCGATTTCGCGCGCTTCAGTCGTAGTCTCGGTCTCGGCAGCGCCAAGTATGCGCTTCTGCAGGCGGTGCTGGAAATGGCGCGACGCCACCTGAAGGAAACCCTCAAGCGCGGCAGCGCGCTGAGCAGCCCGGACGTCACCCGCCACTACTTGATTTCGCAGCTTCGGGGCCACGCCCACGAGGTGTTCGCCTGCCTGTTTCTGGACAGCCAGCACCGTATCATCCAGTTCGAGGAGCTGTTTCGCGGTACCATCGACGGCACCAGCGTGTATCCGCGCGAAGTCGTGAAGAAGTCCCTGGCCTGCAACGCCGCCGCGGTCATTTTCGCCCATAATCACCCGTCCGGCGTGGCCGAACCGAGCGAAGCCGATCGGCACATAACGCAAAAGCTGAAGCAGGCACTCTCGCTGATCGACATCCGCGTGCTCGATCACTTCATCGTCGGCGACGGCGCGGCGTTTTCGTTTGCCGAGCACGGCCTACTCTGACCGCTCCATGGACAGGTTAGCGCACCGGGCGGTGCGGGCGAAGAGCACCGGCGAGACGAAGGGCCTGCAGTCGCGTATCATCACCGACAGGCAGCGGGCGCCGTACGGCGTTGGTCAAGGGGTCGGAGGGCGGATGACCGGCGCACAGCGATGCGGAGGCTGCCGGGTCGAGGGGTTCAGAGAGCGAAAAGGCGGCCTTGAACATTAAATCTGTGCTCATCACCGGCGCTGCGCGGCGCCTCGGCTCGGTAATCGCGCGCACGCTGCACACGAGCGGCTACAACGTGATCGTGCATTACCGGCGTTCCGCGGACGCGGCGCGCTCCTTGTGCGAGGACCTCAATCGGACGCGCGCGGATTCTGCCCGCATCATTCAGGGCGACCTGGCGCACATCGCAAGGCTCGATCAACTGGTGATCGAGGCGGCGATGTCTTGGGGCGGGCTGGATGCGCTGATCAATAACGCCTCGGCGTTTTACCCAACGCCGTTAGGCGCAACCACGGAGCAGCAATGGGACGATCTTATCGCCAGCAATCTGAAAGCGCCGTTTTTCCTGGCGCAGGCCGCGGCTCCCTGGTTACGCACGCGGGCCGGCAGTATCGTGAACATCGTCGACATCCACGCCGAGCGCCCGCTCAAGGGCTTTCCGGTGTACAGCATCAGCAAAGCCGGCTTGGCGGCCTTGACCGGCGCATTGGCGAAGGAGCTGGCGCCGCATGTGCGGGTGAACGGCGTCTCGCCCGGCGCCATTTTGTGGCCGGAGCGCGGTCTCAGCGAGGCCAGGAAAGCCGAGATCCTGGAGCGCATTCCGTTGCAGCGGGCCGGCCAGCCGGAGGATATCGCGCGCGCGGCTTTATTCCTGCTGCGCGATGCGCCTTATGTCACCGGGCAAGTCTTGAGCGTTGACGGTGGGCGTAGCCTGTTTAGCTGATAGGCCAAGGCGTGATGCGGCGTTGTCGCAGCGCGCTTTTATCGAAACGCCGCCATAGATCGGCATAGCGCCAGCCGCTAACGGGGTGGCGCAAATCCGGGGCTATTTCGGCTAACGGCTCGAGGACGAAGGCATAATGAAGGATGTCGTCGCGGGGCAGCTTGAGCTTGCCCTCCTTGAGGATGAGGTCGCCATAGAGGATGAGATCGAGGTCCAGGGTGCGAGATGAAAACTTCTTGCATTCCTGGGTGCGGCCGTGCTGTTCTTCAATTTTCAAGAGAATGTCGGCGATATCCAGGACCTGCAGATTCGAATTGCACGCGACGACCAGGTTATAAAAAGGATCGCCCTGAAAACCGACTGCCTCGCTCTCATAGATGCTGGACACGGTTAACGCACCAAAATGCCGTTTCAGAGCCGCGAGCGCGGAAGCGATATTCTTTGCGCGCTCGATATTGCTGCCAACACTGATGAACACTCTAGGCATTGTGCGGCTTTTCCCCGCGTTCGATGATGATGCCGACATCGCTGGCGCCCCGTATGGCGCCTTTCTTGTTGACCGTCAATCTGATCCAGGACACGCTGAACTCATCGCGAACAATCTGCGCAATCTTTTCCGTCAGCGCCTCGACCAGCAAGAACTTGCTCTCCTCGACGAACGAAATGATTCGTTTTGAGACCGCTTTATAATCGATGGTGTCTTCGATATTGTCACTTTGCGCGGCTTTGTGGATATCCGTCGCCATCTCCATATCGAGGATAACGGTCTGTCTGATCTCACGCTCCCAGTCATAGATGCCAATAACCGTCTCGATCTGTAGTCCGCGCAGAAATATAATGTCCATGGGCTCTTGCCGTTTTATGTTATCAACGTGACCTGAAATAGGTATCACAAAAATGATCGGCGTTACAACTCAATCGGCGAAGGGCTAGGGGCATGTCCGCCTGGCTGCTCGTACCATTGGCTTATCTTTTGGGCTCGCTGTCCAGCGCCGTGATCGTCAGCCAGGCTCTAAAGTTGCCGGATCCGAGACGGTTGGGTTCAAGAAATCCCGGCGCCACCAATGTCTTGCGCCTAGGTGGAAAGAAGGCTGCACTTTTGACGCTTTTAGGCGACGTTTTGAAGGGACTTTCGCCAGTCTTGCTGGCCAAGTGGCTGGCTGTCGAGCCCATGGTGCTCGCCTGTGTCGGGCTGAGTGCATTTATCGGCCATCTCTACCCAGTTTTTTTTGGCTTTGCGGGAGGCAAGGGCGTCGCGACCGCCTTGGGCGTTTTGACCGGTTTTGCCTGGCCCATCGGTTTGGCGCTAGTGCTTATCTGGATCGCGGTAGCCTCGGTTTCGCGCCTGTCATCGCTGGCCGCGCTCGTGGCGTCACTGCTGGCGCCCGTTTTTGCCTGGCAGTTGATGAACGCACCGGAGATCAAGACGGTCACGACCTTGATGGCGCTCATTCTGGTATGGCGGCATCGTCAGAATATACGGCGTTTGCTCAAGGGTGAAGAGAGCCGGATTGGGCGCTGAGACGAGGACTTCGCAGCGATCAGCACTCCGCCGATGCGCAATGAAATGCAGCATCAGCGGCCGGGCGCAGTGAGATCGCCTAAAGGCCAGCGGGGTCTTGCGGCGATGTTGAGCGACTCGCTCTGGCCGGCGACGAGGCGTTGACAGCCGGCAAAGGCGATCATCGCGCCGTTGTCGGTGCAAAACTCCAATCGGGGGAAAAAAATTTCCCAAGCTTGCTGTTGAGCCAACTGGTGCAGGCGGCTGCGCAGGGCCTGGTTAGCACTAACGCCGCCGGATACGACCAGGCGGCTCAATCCGCTCGCCTCAAGCGCCCAGCGGCATTTGATCAGCAGCGTATCCACCACGGCATCCTGAAACGCGCGCGCAATGTCAGCGCGGTCTTGAAGATGGCCCTCCGTGGCGTGCAAGGTGTTCAAGGCATGCGTTTTAAGACCGCTGAAGCTGAAATCCAGAGCTTGGCGATCGGTGAGCGGCCGCGGAAAATGAAATCTATCGCTCTTGCCTTGTTCGGCCAGTCGGGCCAGGGCAGGCCCCCCCGGGTAACCAAGCCCGAGCATCTTCGCAGTTTTGTCAAAAGCCTCGCCGACGGCATCGTCCAGCGACTCGCCCATGATCGTGTACCGTCCGACGCTGTGGACGCGTACCAATTGGGTATGCCCGCCCGAAACCAGCAGAGCGATGAACGGGAAAACGGGCGCTGGAAATTCCAATAGCGGGGCGAGCAGATGGCCTTCCATGTGATGCACAGCAATTGAAGGAACCTTCAAAGCCCAGGCAAGACTCCTTCCCGTAGCCGCGCCGACCAGCAATGCGCCGATCAGCCCGGGGCCGGCGGTATAGGCAATGCCGTTGAGCTGATGCAAATCGACACCGGCGCTGCAGCTAACCTGACGGATCAGCGGTGTCAGCTTGCGGATATGGTCCCGAGAAGCGAGTTCGGGAACGACGCCGCCGTACTCGGCATGAATGGGCTGGCTATGCAGCGAGTGGGCGAGCAGTCCCTTCTCGGCGTCATAGATGGCAACGCCGGTTTCGTCACAGGATGTTTCGATGCCCAGTACGATCATGAGTGTGCAGTGAACGTTTTTGCTTTGATTAGGGTTGGGGTATAATTTGCTATTCGCTCTAAACGGAGGCTCCAAATGGAGCCTTCAAATATTAATCAGTTAGTCGGGGAGTTACATGCCTTCAGTCAGAATCAGAGAGAATGAACCTTTTGAAATTGCGATGCGCCGTTTTAAGCGGGCGTGTGAAAAAGCGGGGGTTTTATCGGAAGTGCGTCGGCGCGAATTTTATGAAAAACCTACCGAAGAACGAAAGCGCAAAGCCACTGCCGCGGTTAAGCGCCACCTGAAAAAACTGTCCCGCGAACGATACGCGATTCAGGTACTGCGTAAAGGCCGTCCCCAAGTCTAACCCAATCTGAAAAGTCGATCCATGATTGATGCCGCGTCTGCGTTGAAGCAGCGCCTCCAAACCGAAATGGTAAGCGCCATGAAAGCGGGCGAAAAAGAGCGCCTAGGCGTCATCAGGTTGATTCTGGCCGCCATCAAACAAAGAGAAATTGATGAGCGGACAGTACTGAACGATGCCGAAATCATTTCCGTTCTCAATAAAATGGTGAAGCAAGGCAGGGAGTCGATAGCGCAATATCGAGCCGGAGGCCGCGATGATCTGGTTCGGGCTGAAAATGAAGAGCTAAAAATTATCCAGGCCTACTTGCCGGAGGCACTGGCGGAAGGTGAAATCGAAGCCTTGATCAAAAAAGCCATAACCGAAACCGGCGCATCCTCGCTGAAGGACATGGGTAAAGTGATGTCCGTGCTTCGCGGCGCCGTGCAAGGCCGCGCCGACATGACGGATATCAGCTCGCGGGTCAAAAAATTGCTTGCATCGAGCTCGACCTCAAACGCGTAACTCCCGCCTGGTTTGCAGGGCGTGTCAGGAGGTCAAGTGTTAGTGATCACATGCCTGGGAAAATACCGCGCGACTTTATCGATGATTTGCTCGCGCGCATCGACCTGGTCGATCTGATCGATGCGCGCGTGCCCCTCAAGCGAACGGGCAACAACTATGTCGCCCGCTGCCCGTTTCATGTGGAAAAAACTCCCAGCTTCACGGTAAATCGCGAAAAGCAGTTCTATCATTGCTTCGGCTGCGAAGCGCATGGCGATGCCATCGGTTTTCTCAGGGACTATGACCGCCTAGACTTTGCCGAGGCGGTGGAACGGCTCGCGCAATCTGTTGGCCTGGCGGTGCCGAAAAGTAACGAAGATGGCATTGCGCGGCGAGAGACTGAACGGGACGCCGGCGTGTCGGCGTTGTATGAGATACAGGAGAACGTTGCGAAATTTTATGCTCGCCAGCTACGCGAGCACACGCACGCTGTCGATTATCTCAAAAGCCGCGGTGTCAGCGGTGAAACCGCCCGCGATTTCATGATCGGCTACGCGCCTCCCGCATGGCACACGCTTGCCGCCTGTTTCGACAAGGAGAAATTGCAGGCTGCCGGCCTGGTCGTGGTGAAAGAAAACGGTGACTACTATGATCGCTTCAGGGACAGAATCATGTTACCTATCCGCAACCAGCACGGGCGCGTCGTGGGTTTCGGTGGCCGCATTCTGGGCGATGCAACGCCTAAGTACTTAAACTCGCCGGAAACCGCGGTATTCAAGAAGCATAAGGAAGTCTACGGTCTCTACGAATCGCTCAAATCAATAGCAAAACCGGATTGTATCCTGGTAGTGGAAGGCTATTTGGATGTGATCGCGCTGGTTCAGGGGGGGATTAAGAACGTCGTCGCCACCTTAGGGACGGCGCCCTCAATGGAGCATGCCGCCCTTCTGTTTCGCTACAGCGATGAACTGATATTTTGTTTTGACGGTGATGCAGCCGGCCGAAAGGCCGCGTGGAAAGCGCTGGAAGCCAGTCTACCCTGCTTGCGAGATGGGCGTCGTCTGCGGTTTTTGACGCTCCCCGAGGGTCACGACCCGGACTCCCTGGTGCGCGAAGAAGGCGCGGAAGCCTTTGCGGCTCGACTAAAGCACGCGGTCTCGTGCTCGGATTATTTTTTCACTCGCCTGGCAAGTGGTCTCGATCTGCACACGATGGAAGGGCGAGCGGCATTGCATCAGCGCGCAAAACCCTTGATTGGTCGACTACCGGAAGGCGTATTTCGCGGCATGATGCGCTCTCGTCTCGCGGAACTCGTTCAGCACCGTACTGTCGAATTTTCTGAAAAAAAAACGCGGGATCATCGATCTCTCGGCGAGCGGCTTTTCCGGCCTTCTAATGTACGGCTAATCCTTGCGTTACTTTTGCAGCATCCTGAACTCGCGCGTAGCCTCGATCCGGCGATGCGGGAAAAGATCGGGCGTTTAAAGGGCGGCGCCGAAACGCTGAGGGAGCTGCTGAATTTTCTGGATGAAAATCCTGATCCAAGCGGCGATGCGGTCTTGGCACACTTTCGAGGAACGCCGGCCGAAAAACGGATAACTGCATTGTTGAACTGGAAGCTGCCCATCCCGCCCGACGGGATTGCAACTGAATTTCAGGATGCCGTTGAGCGTCTAAAACAGCAAATGACGCGTAGTCGACTGGATACTCTGCTCGATAAAGCGAGAACAGCAGCGCTCAGTCCAGAGGAAAAAGAAGAGATGAAGAGGTTGTTGAATGGGATGGCTTAAGTTGCTCGGATTATAACGGTAGGTTACTATATAGTGTTGTCCTAAATAGCCTTAGGCACGAGTTAGCGGATGAATCAAGAACACCAGCAAGCACAGATCAAAGAACTTATCGCCAAAGGTAAGATGCAGGGTTTTCTGACCTATTCGGAAGTGAATGATCATCTTCCCAGTGATATTGTCGATCCCGAACAGATGGAAGATATCATCGGCATGATCAATGATATGGGGATCGAGGTGCATGAGGATGCGCCAGAGGGTGATCTGATTACGGATGCGGCTGTTGCCGCCGACGACGTTGATGATGAGGCTGCTGAAGTGGCCGCTGCGCTCGCCTCCGTGGATAACGAGCTGGGCAGAACGACGGACCCGGTGCGGATGTATATGCGTGAAATGGGAACCGTTGAGCTGCTGACGCGGGAAGGCGAGCTGAGCATCGCCAAGCGCATCGAAGAGGGATTGAATCAGGCGGCAAACGAGCTGGTAAGGTTTCCGGCGGCCATGGCCCATTTTTTGAAAGCCTTTGAGCAAGTAGAGGCAGGGGAGCGGCGCTTATCCGATTTGATCTCCAACTTTTTCGATCCTGATGAGCCGGAAGCGCCTATTGCCGAAGAGGACGCTGAGACGGAAGTATTGGAAGAGGCCGAAAGGGGTCCGGATCCGGCCCTGGTCAAGCAGAAGCTCGAGAGCTTTAAGAAACGGTATAAATCGGCGATGTCGGCTTTGAGCCGGCATGGCTATCAAGGAGAGAGGACGGAGAAAGCGTTTGCATTGCTTGCCGTAAGCTTTCTGGAATTCAAGCGCACGCCACCGTTTTTTAAGGAATTAGCTGAGGTTCTGGTATCGGTCGTCGAAAGAGTGCGCGAACAGGAGCGCATTATTTACGATCTGTCTGTCAATAAGGCGACGATGCCGCGGGCGGAGTTCATCGGCACGTTCGTTACCCATGAATCCAATCCCGAATGGCTGCGGAAGCAAATTACAGCGGATCGCGAATATTCCAAGCAGCTTGAGGCTTATGTCGATGACATCCGCCGCGCACAAGCAAAGCTGGCCCAGATCGAAAAGGAAAACAATCTAACGATCAGCCAAATCAAGGACATCAATCGCCGCGTGCGGGTCGGCGAGATGCAGGCGCGACTGGCTAAGAAAGAGATGATTGAGGCTAATCTACGATTGGTCATCTCCATCGCCAAAAAATATACCAACCGCGGACTGCAGTTTCTCGACCTGATACAAGAAGGCAACATCGGCTTGATGAAGGCGGTAGACAAATTCGAGTACCGTCGCGGCTATAAATTTTCAACCTACGCGACGTGGTGGATCAGGCAAGCGATCACGCGTTCGATTGCGGATCAAGCGAGGACGATTCGTATTCCGGTACATATGATCGAGACCATCAACAAGCTCAACCGAATCTCGCGGCAAATGCTCCAGGAAATGGGACGCGAGCCCACGCCCGAAGAACTGGCCGAGCGTATGGAAATGCCAGAAGACAAAGTGAGGAAGGTTCTTAAAATCGCCAAAGAACCCATTTCGATGGAAACTCCTATTGGGGATGACGAGGATTCCCATTTGGGTGATTTCATCGAAGACGCGCGAGTGATGTCTCCCATCGAATCAGCCACGGTAGCCGGCCTGCGTGAAGCCACGCAGCAAGTATTGGCCGGTTTGACTACGCGGGAAGCGAAGGTGCTCCGCATGCGGTTCGGTATCGACATGAACACCGATCACACCTTGGAAGAGGTCGGCAAGCAATTCGATGTCACACGCGAACGTATCCGCCAGATCGAGGCAAAAGCCTTACGCAAGTTAAGACATCCGACGCGCTCGGAACAATTAAAAAGCTTCCTTGATGTAGATTGATTTGATGGGCCCTTAGCTCAGTTGGTCAGAGCAGGGGACTCATAATCCCTCGGTCCCAGGTTCAAGTCCTGGAGGGCCCACCAAGTAAATCAAAGGCTTGCAGGTGTCTTATGCCTGCAAGCCTTTTGTTTTCCGAAAATTTTTCCGAAAAAATTATTCAATCGGGTCGACCAAGTGGGGTTTACGATCATAGATCCCCGTCATGGCGGCTGATTTGTGCCCCGCCCCCCGCTGTTTATCGCTTTGGTCATCCGTAACACCCTTGGCTTTCAGGTCGTGGAAACGGATGCGATGCTCCCCCAGGGTTTGGTTGAACCGTTGCCAGGATGTATCGAACGTAGTCTCGAGAATGCGTTGTCCGTTGGCATCGTTAATCAGGTAGACCGACTTGATTTTGCTTGGTCTGTTGATACAAACGTTGACGGCAGCTCTAAGGCGCTGGGACCAACGTACGACGGTGGTTCGGCTTCCCTTGCGCCGACGGATTCGAAGTCCCTCTTCAAGGATGTCATCCACCCGAAGATCGAGCACTTCCGATTTTCTTGCCCGGCAAAGAAAGGCAAACTCCATTGCTGGCCGAAGATACCAAGGCTTTTCCGCACGCTCATAGACATAGGCGTATTGGCTGTCTGTAATGTAAGCGTCTCGCGCTTTCTCGGCGTTGCGTCTAACGGGTTGGGCCGGATTAGTTGTGACCAGATCCCTTTCGCTGGCCCAACCAAATACCCGTTTCAGGAGGCTTAGCTCCCGATTCGCCTGCACCGGTGCAGCTTCGGATCGCTTATCCACGTACCGGCGGATGACGCCAGGGGTGATTCGTTCAATCAAGATCGTTCCAAACGGCCCAGATTTGGTCGAAGTCCCAGTGATATGACGAGCGTACTTCCGATAGTCGTGTTGCGTGTTGGCTGAAAGCTGTCTGAACTGAGCGCTTGAGAGGAATTGTTCGATTAACCAAGCCAGCGTGCGTGGCGTTGCTTTTTCGGCCGTCAGCGCTTCATAGGCTTTCCATACTTCGGAGATGGCGGAGTCTTCAGGGCAGAGAACAACTTCTTTTTGTAAGCGCCCATCCTGCCAAGGCCTGTAGACATAACGGCCCTTGGCTAAATAAACGTACTTTGGCAGCGGCTGTTGTGATTTGCGACGACGACCCATATCACAAGAATTCGATTTCTTCAATACGGCTAGATTCTCGGCCGCCAATCAGGGCTTTGTCAATTGCTGCGATTGTCGTGCATATCC
The DNA here is from genome assembly GCA_902812445.1 of Methylococcaceae bacterium. Lineage (GTDB taxonomy): Bacteria > Pseudomonadota > Gammaproteobacteria > Methylococcales > Methylococcaceae > CADDZF01. Next base: position 13,804 of record CADDZF010000048.1, read on the forward strand.
GGCCGCCCCGCCCATAGAAATAGGGGATTCGGATGCTTTGTAGATGCCGCTCGAGATCGAGCCGTCTATTGAAACCAAACCAGTTCTTTAGATCTTCTTCGTTGAGTAAGTGTTGCCCTTTAGGAGTCTGCATAGTCTGATATCCGAGTTTCATCTAGCACTTCACGCATGAGCTCCATCAGAACCCAAATCTGTTTAATCTGATAATAAGCGCATCTCAAACCGTATGGAGGCGCGAAAGATTCGCTAAATGAGTAATCAATTCCGACCTTCGCCCCAGTTTCTCCCCCTTTGCCCTTACTCCAGCATAGAGATGTCAGACCATTTTGTTTCGTTTTTCCGATCGCCTCGGACGATGCCGAGAGGATTGGAAAAGCGCCGATCGAATTGCGCTGCTGGCCGTGCCTTTGACCTAGTGGTCAGTCAGGTTGAAACAGCCGGATAGAGCCGAGTCAGCTTGCGCCGGGCGTCCTGGGTGGTGAATCGCCAATTGACCGGGACGGCCTTGGCGTTGCGTTCCCGCACACTAGCCTCGATTTCGCGGCGCAGGGTGGCTTCGTCGGGAATGCGGTGCGACAGAGTGCTATTCGATAGTACGGCGAGTTCGATTTCGGCAATGTTGAGCCAGCTGCCGTGCTTTGGGGTGTAATGAAATTCGAGCTTGCGGGCAAGAGCGCGCGCTTCCTCGGGCGGAAAGGCTTCATACAAGGCCCCGGCGGTGTGGGTGTTGAGATTGTCCAGGACGACCCGAGTCACCTCGGCGTCCGGATAGAGTCCCACCACGTGCTTCATGCTCTTGGCGAAGTCGATTTTGGTCCGCCGGGGCAGGATGAGCACCTCGCGGAATCCGCGCTTCGGTTCGCAGATCATCATCAGATCGCGCACCCCGTTGCGTTGGTATTCCACATCGTGACGGGCCGGCATGCCCGGCTGAGCCGGAATCGGTTCTCGGACTTCGGCGACGAGTTGCCGGGGGCTTTCATCAAAACAGACCAAAGGACGCGCGGGATCATAGAATTCTTCATACAGGTCCAGCACCTCCTCCATCGCCGCGACATACTCCGCGCCGACCTTGGGAATGCACCACTCCCGGTGCTGCCAGGGCTTGAGCGTGTTTTTTTAACAGCTGACGGATCGTCTCGTAACTGCACGATTCGGCAGAGTCCAATTCCACGACCTTGTCCGCTAACAGGCGCAGAGTCCAGTGGTCGTGCCCGTCCGGCGCGTCGCTGCAGGCGATGGCGATCGCCTGGGCGGCTTGTCGATCCGTCAGTTTCGGCTTTTGACCGGGGCGCGGACGCTCCTTCAGCGCCGCCTCCACCCCTTCCTCCACGCATCGTTGCCGCGTCCTCGCTACCATCGAGACCGATACGCCCAGGGCTTGAACGATCTCCTCGTCTCGACAGCCGGCCGCCGCCTTTAACAAAATCCGCGCCCGGGTCTGTTTTCGCGCCGCACTCTTGCCTTTCTTCAACAGCGCTTCCAACTCGGTCTTCTCGTCTTCGGCCAGAGTCACTCGGTATTTGATCGCAGGCATCGCTGAACTCCAGAGGTTGGCAAACCAAAGCTCATACCCTACTCCATCTACCATGCTATCGCGCTGTTTTAGAATGACTGACCACTAGGTGTCTTTTGGGCGGATGGCGGAGAAGTTGTAGTCGACTCTACTGTCGCGGCGTATGGCTTCCGCGGATTCGGACAAGGCGGTGTAAATGCTGGGCTTGCCGTCCTCTGCATTCGGGCAGCGAGTCATCCACTGGCTGCAAGAAACAGTTGATCAGCGTGACGCTGATGTCTGTTCCGACCGCAGACATGATCCGGCCGGCGGGGACGAATCCCATCTGCAAGGCTTACTCGACGAAACATTTCTTTCTTTAAGGTTTCGCCATTTTTTGGCGTATTTCTCTATCAGAGCGTCTCGTGATATTGGCTGTGCTTTCTCGTTGTCTCCTTGGTTTCGAGAATGCCCGACCAACCGAGATTCCCAAAACCTACCGCGCGGGGAGCCTTGAGAATCCCGGCGGGATGAGTAACAGAAAATTGAGCCCAAGGAGGAACGCAGTCCTTCCGGGCTATCTTCTAGCAACCTATCGGGATCGATGCCATGCCGCTCGAGCGTCGCAGACATTGCATCAACAAGCAGTTCCTGAGCTCGGATTCTTCTCCTCGTCGTATCCGAGTTGCGCGGTCCAAAACAGGTCCCTACAGGTCCCACGCAGGTTTCCCTGCGCCTTCCCTATTTCCTGCCGGAATGCCTTGTCGAATTTCTCGGCCTGCTCGTACTTCAACCAGAATGCGCCGCTCACCTGTACATACTCAGGCAGCAGCCATTGCCGATGGCGCCCGACCAGCCAGTTGAGCCGGTCGACCAGTTTCTTGTCTTTTGGAAAGAAATGGATCGTGCCGACTCCAGGCTAGTAGCGGACATCGAAAGAGGAGGCGCTCACGCGCTGACCATCTCGAAGTTCGCGGAACTTGTACCGAAAAACGCATTCAAGGCTTGCCTCGGATTCAACTTGGCCGTCGAGCATGGCAAACACCTTATCGAGATCGCGCAACATCTGTTGAGAATCCCAGGACAAGCCGCTTCGCCATGACTCGGTGGCATGCCTGGGAATGACAAAACGCGTCGTCTTGATGTGCATACCTCAGGTGCGGTGCTTGTCGTTCGACTTCCGGCCCATGAAGTACACCGTATTTTCCGAGTGATACCGCGTGATCAGGTAGAACACATCGCAGGCCATGCCGATCTGGATTTCTCCCTGCTTCTCGATGACGCCCTGGAGAAACCCGTAAATGTTCGAGACCGTGAATTCGAAGGATTTGATCGTCTCGAACTCCGCTTCGACGCGTTTTTGCGCCGAAGACGACAGCCTCGATATGACCTCCGTGGAACGCAGGACGCCTGTCCAGGCCCGGTCCTTGATGTCCTTGTATCGCTCGTACAGCTCACGCTTGACCCACTCCCGGGAGGATTCGAGATCGTCCTCGGGAGCATCGCCATTCAGGCGTTCCAGCGTCTGTCCCAACATCCGGCAATATCTGCGGGCACGGGCCTCGGCCAGGACGGCTTGGCGAGTGGCCTCGACCGCGGCATTGAACATCAGCACCGCATTTTCGATGAACGAGTTGGGCAGGGCCACGTCATTCATGTCGTGGTGGCCGGCGGCCAACTCTTCGCCCGTTGTCCTATCCTGACGACGATCGTCGAGAATGGATCCGACGATTTCCGCGCCGAAATCCGACTCCTTCTTGAGCCAGACCAACGCGATTTCCATGTCCGTCCTGCGCGCCGAGTCCGGTCCGCTGAATGCAGCCCGGAAGTACTCCACCTCCCCATGTTGCTCGATGAACCGCACGAGAAGTCGACGTTCCTTCGAAAAGGAGGTTTCTGACCGTTCCGGCGTTCAGAATGGCGACGATCTCGCCGTCCTCCAGTATCTCCCATGCCTTGAACACGTGTTTCGCACCTTCGGCGAAGGGAGGATTCATGAGGATGTGCGAGTACATGGCTCCGGAATCGAACTGCACGAAATCGAGGCCCACCACGTCGAAGCCGTGCTCGCGCAGGGACGGGTGCTTGGTTATGTCGATTTCGATGCAATTGACCGACACCTTGCGCCAGTCGTTGCCTGGACGGCACGTGAGCAGGTGCCCGTCGCCGGCCGAGGGTTCCAATACCCGGACGAAGTTGCGATTTTTGAACTTCGCCCAAGCGCGGCGTCGGGTAGTATTGAAAATCATCGTTCATGGGTATCTCCGGAGTAAAAAGCCCCCGGAAACACTTCGGCCCGTGCGGGACGAAACATCCGGCAGGGGCGGTTGACAGAATCACTGCGGTATCCCGCAGCGCTCACTTAGTTGGGAAAGGGGGGAACTGATCTCTCTCCTAATGATGTAAAGAAGCCCATTGAGCGCCGCCTCATCGGGACGGTTATCCCGATGGGGATCGGTCATTACAGCGTGAAATCCGCAAGCGCCCTGGCGAACAGGTAAAACTTACCGTCCACTGCGTACACTGGCATAACGGGATGACCGGCGACGGCGGCGTTGGTCCGCGTATCGAGGTATTCGATGCTGACCATTCTGCCGACGTGGTAGCCGTCTACCGCAAGAAGCGCCTCGGCAATCCGTGCCGTCTTGAACAGACGGTACTTGTCTGGATTCCTCTCGAAATCCGTTTGGTCGTACCGTCTCATCTTGTGTGCTCCGTGCATGCTTGAAGGAGCGCATCGGGTGTTTCCGCGACAATGTGCTCGGCTTGCTTCGGCTCGATTTCGTCCATCACATCGCAATCCAGCGCACCCTCGTCATCGATCCCGTTTTCACGGAGATAATCGACGAGTTCGCGAACCAGATTGCTCAGACCGGTCCCATGCACGGCGGCTATCTCGTCATGTGGGAAGCCCACTTGAAGATCGCGTAGAGCGACGGTGGCGATGTAAAGCCTGTCCATGCAGGATTTGCCATGACCGCCCCCTTCCGATACCAACACGGATCTTGCGAAGGCATCGGCCGCCTCGTGATCCCGACACGCACCGGCAATGGCACCATCGGCGTCAGCGAACAAGCCTCTCATCTGTTCGATCTGGGTCCGCATGGACTCCATTGCGGCGAGGCATTCCTTCAGTGCGTTGACTAGATCGCCGCATTCGGGCTCGCGGCCACCTTCAGAGAGGCTTTGTACTTTTGTCATATCGTTTCTCCCGCATTGGCCGGGGAAACGACCCCTCCGGGTGTTTTCCTGGTGTTTTCCCCGGCTGGGTTGTCGATGAATGCTCGTTCTATCGCCTCACAGGCTTGAGATGGTCCTCCGCTACCGCTTTCTGGATGAAGTCCAAGCGTTCTGGTTCATCGCGAAAGTCGCCACGGAATCCGCTTTCCCGAAGGTCGACGGATTCGAATTCCACTTCAGCCGAGAGATCGTAGCCCGTTGGGATGGGACGAACCCAGTAGAATTGAGATTCTTCCCACTCGTCTTCGTGATAACTGGCAAGGATGGTGACCCCCCGTTCCTTGATACAGGATTTCGGGTTCGACCCAGATGGTCTGGTAAGGCATGACTCCTCCTTCAGTTGACGATGTCACCGGAAAGGACATCATGCTCCCTCGCCACGTATGGCATGGCTTTCAACGCGAGTTGATAGGCTTGATCCACATCTTCCCAGTCAACGACTCGGATTCCTCTCCCCTCTGGTAAGCAGCGATCAGCGCCTTACACGCGGCGAATGCCTTGTCGCGCCGGATGATCTCCCGCACGCAGGCCTCGGGCTCCGGGAATTCCTCGACCTCCTGGGCCTCGAACTCGAGCACGTGACCGCGATCCATTTCCTCGAAGTCGTCGTACAACAAAGGCATGTCTGCCGTGTTGTCCCAGAGGGTCCCGGCATCGAACGCTTCCTCCACAGTTTTCTTCGCGGCTTCGGCATCCGGTGCGGTAACTCCGACTCGGACCGTATGGACGTAGTCCAGCTCGTAGCTGACAACGAACTTCTTCATGATCTTTCTCCTGGTATGAGGGCAGACCATGTTCCCCAAGAGGGGAATGTCCGCCCCTCGAGGGTTGCTGAATCGCCGTGACATCTCTCTGGATGCCGGGCAGCGGTTGGGTATTGCCTATCGGGTTTTCTCGGTTATCTTCTGGCCATAGAACCGGATTCCCGAGGAAATCCCGATGCTGCAAAAGCTGAAACACCTCCTCAAACCGTCGCCTCCGCCCGAGGAGATCCTGGACGATTCCAGGCAGGTGCTCGAGGAATGCAACCGCTCTCAACGAGATGGACGAGTTGGCGGATCTCGTCCGAGACCGCCATTTCGACGAGGGCGATCCGATGAATCGCGAACTCGGCGAGCGCGTCCTTCGGTTGCTACGCCTTCGGCCGGAGATGGCCAGAGCGAAGGCGCAGGCCGCGCTTAACCTCCTCCTGCTGGAGAATGACGTGGACCGCGGTCCGGTCAGAACGGTATATACCAATGGCCGGACACTTCGGGTTTTCAATGGCGGAAACGACCGCTTCGGACAGCGGGTTGACGAGCTGACGGATGCACTCCTTCAGGGCGAACCGGATGGCCCGGAGATTCGCCGAATTCCGCGGCAAGCGGCAGAGTTATGCCGGCTTCGACAAGCGAAGCCGGCTGACTTGTCGCTGGTGTCAACAAAAACTGATCATCCTGTCGGGTAGCCGTCAGCGGTTTGACTGATCTGCTTTTCCTTCGCATGACCCGAGCTTCCGCCTTGGCCTGCTGCTGGACGATCCGTGCCGTTTCGGTCCTGAGGCGGGCCAGTTCCTGCTTTTTGAGTTCGATGGCGATTTCCCAATCGATCTGCTTCAGGACAGG
>CADDZF010000049.1 GCA_902812445.1 Methylococcaceae bacterium
GGAGGGCAGAACTAAGACAGGGAGAGGTATTTTCACGAAATCATCGTGATTTACCTTTATAAAACAAGACCTTATTATACAAGCACCCCGCATGGATGGGTAGCCCTATTAATCTGACAAAGTAGAACTAAGCATAAAATCATAATAAGGAGCTATTCATGAACGTCAATCCGATCGCCCCCATCCACTCTGACAGGCGTTGCCTGAGAGGGGCTCTGCTCACCCTCGGAATATGCGCCGCTCCGGTGTACGCAGGCTTCGATGAAAACATGGAGCGATGGCTCGAGCTGGATGGTGCGGGACAGATCAAATTCGATCTCCGCTACCGCTACGAGACGGTCAACCAGGACCCGGCGGTGAGCAGCATCAAGACCAACACCGCCAAAGCGGATACCGTGCGGCTGCGCCTCGGCTATCTGACGCCGACGTTCCAAGGGCTGACCGGCTATGCCGAATACGAAGGTAACCAGGATATTTTCGTCAACGATTACAGCACCGTCCGGCAACGCAGCAAAAAGCCCTTCCCGATCATCGCCGACCCGCAGATCAACGAGCTCAATCAATTGTGGATCAACTACGCCGGTATTCCCGATACTCACATCAAGGCCGGCCGCCAGAGGATCATCTTCGACAACCATCGCTTCATCGGCAACGTCGGCTGGCGCCAGCTGGAGCAGACCTTCGACTCGGTGACCATCGTCAATGCCTCGCTGCCCAAGGTCGTCGCCACGGCGGGCTATATCTTCAACGTGCAGGACGTGAACTCCCAGCACGAGACGATGGATTCGCCCATCCTCAACGTCGCCTACAACGGCTTCACCTACGGCACGCTCGTCGCTTACGGCTACTGGCTCGATTATCAGGATCAGGTCGACAGCCGCAATTTCCTGAATTCGAGCAAGACATACGGCATACGCTTCGTAGGAACGGCTCCCCTCACCGACAAGCTCAAGGCCGTCTACACGGCCGAATACGCGCACCAGCAGGACTACGGAAAAAACCCCAAGAAATACGAAGCCGATTATTGGCTGGGGGAGGCGGGACTCAGCATTTACGGCATCACCTTCAAGGGCAGCTATGAGGAGCTCGGCTCCGACAACGGCGTCGGATTCAGCACGCCGCTCGCCACGCTGCATATCTTTCAGGGCTGGGCGGACAAGTTCCTGGTCACCCCGCCCGACGGCATCCGTGATGTCTACGGCACCATTTCGGGCAACCTGTTCGGCGTCGACGTAGCGGCGGTCTACCACCAGTTCAACGACGACACCGGCAGTATTCATTACGGCGAAGAGTTCGATTTCCTTATCGAAAAGAAATTCGGCAAGCATTATTCCGTGCTGCTGAAATACGCCGATTACCACGCCGACCGGTTTGCGACCGATACCGAGAAGTTCTGGGTGCAGGGCGCGGTCAACTTTTAATTGAGCTCGATTCCGTTTTCCTCATCGCCTTAAGACCCATCCAAGCACGTCGCGGCTCTTGCCAGCCGTAAGCATTTCGCAAGAAGACGCACTGCTTTGATGCGATCGCCGAGTCATGCGTGCGCCTATGGTGCGGGTGTTGTGGTTAAAATACCCTGCAACCGTTTGCCGGATGAATAGGCGGCCGTGAAAGCTCAGTGAGACCTACCCGGGGAGTCGGCAATGAACCCTGCACACCGCCTCGCACGATTCTTGCTGGGCCTAGCACATTTGCATCGTTGGAGGACCTTTCTGTGAATTCAACAGCCAAGCATCCTCGCGATAAGGCTGGTGCTCATGAAGCAGCGACCCTGCCACCATCCGTGAACGTCATGGAGAATCGGGCGAGCCTGGACAAAGAGGCGATGAAGCGGGCATTCCTCGACAATCTTTTCTATGTGCAGGGTAAATTTCCGGTGCTGGCCACCAGGCACGACTATTACATGGCGCTGGCCTATGTGGTCCGTGAATTTCTGCTGCACCAATGGGTCAGCACAGCCGCCCTCTACACCGCAAAAAAGGCCCGCACGGTGTGCTATCTATCGGCCGAATTTCTCATGGGGCCGCATCTCGGCAATAATCTCATCAATCTCGGCATTCATGATCCGGTCAAGCAGGCCGTGGAGGAGCTGGGCTTGAGCTTTGATGATCTGCTGAAGGAGGAAGTTGAGCCGGGCCTCGGCAACGGCGGGCTCGGGCGGCTGGCTGCCTGCTATCTGGAATCTCTGGCGACACTCGAGATTCCCACACTGGGCTATGGTATTCGCTACGAGTTCGGAATCTTCGAGCAGGCCATCGTGGATGGCTGGCAGGTCGAGCACACCGACAAATGGCTGCGCTTCGAGAACCCTTGGGATATCGCACGGCCCGAGTGGGCGGTGGAGGTCAAGCTCGGTGGCCGCACCGAGCACTATCGCGACGAGCGGGGACGGCTTCATGTCGTCTGGGTGCCCGACAAAATCGTCAAGGGCATCCCCTACGATACACCGATTGGCGGCTACCACAACAACACCGCCAATACCTTGCGCCTGTGGCAGGCCGCAGCAATCGAGTCATTTGACGTCGCTGTTTTCAATCGCGGGGATTATTACGGAGCCGTGGACCAGAAAATGATGTCAGAGAATCTGACCAAGGTGCTCTATCCGAACGACGAGCACATCGAGGGCAAGCAGCTACGTCTGGAACAGCAATATTTCTTTACCTCCTGCTCTTTGCAAGACATGTTGCGCATCATGCGCGTACAGCGTATCCCGCTTGAGAAGTTCCACGAGAAATTCACCATCCAACTCAACGACACCCATCCGGCCATCGCCGTGGCCGAGCTGATGCGCCTTTTGGTTGACAAACACGGCGTGCTCTGGGACTGTGCCTGGCGGGTTACCCAAAAGACCTTCGCCTATACCAACCATACCCTGATGCCGGAAGCTCTGGAGCGCTGGTCGCTGGGCATTTTCGCGTCCCTGCTGCCACGCCACCTGGAGATCATCTATGAGATCAATGCCCGCTTTTTGGAAGAGGTGCGGACACGCTTCGTCGGCGATGAAGCCAGGGTAGCTCGGATGTCACTGATAGATGAGAGCGGCGAGCGCTTTGTGCGCATGGCGAACCTCGCGTGCGTGGGCAGCTATGCCATCAATGGTGTGGCACAGCTGCACTCGGAACTACTCAAGAGTGATGTGCTGCGGGATTTTTACGAGCTGTGGCCGGAAAAATTTCAGAACAAGACCAATGGCGTGACGCCGAGGCGCTGGATAGCGCTGAGTAACCCGCGATTCGCTCGGTTCATCACCCAAGCGATCGGACCCGGTTGGATCACCGATCTCACCCAGCTCAAGAAACTGGAGCCGCTGGCAGACGATGACATATTTCGGGCCAAGTGGCGCGAGATCAAACGCGCGAACAAGCACCAGTTCGCCGTCTTCGTCCGCCAAGCCACCGGCACAGGGATCGACCCGGAGTCGCTGTTCGATGTTCAGGTCAAGCGCATTCACGAATACAAACGCCAGCACATGAATATCTTGAACGTCATCCGGATGTACCTTCATCTCAAGGCCAACCCGAACCGCGATATGCCGCCACGTACGTTCATCTTCGGCGGCAAGGCGGCGCCCGGCTACCACATGGCCAAGCTGATCATCAAGTTGATTACTTCGGTCGGTGCCATGATCAACCGCGACAAGTCGCTGCGCGATCAGCTCAAGGTCGTATTCCTTCCCAATTTCAACGTGACCAATGGGCAGCGGGTATATCCAGTCGCCGATCTTTCCGAGCAGATCTCAACGGCCGGAAAGGAAGCTTCGGGAACCGGCAACATGAAGTTCCAGATGAACGGTGCGCTGACCATTGGGACTCTGGATGGAGCCAATGTCGAAATCCTCGAGGAAGTAGGCGTCGAAAATTTCTTCCTGTTCGGGCTCACGACAGAGGAGGTGGCCCGGTTGCAACAGGAAGGCTACCGGCCGATGGACTTTTATCACGGTAATCCAGCGCTACGGGAAGTGATCGACCTGATTCGGAGCGGTTTCTTCTCGCGGGGCGATACCGAATTGTTTCGCCCCCTCACGGACAACCTGCTGTATAGCGATCCGTTCCTCGCCTTGGCGGATTTCCAGGCGTACGCTGATTGCCAGGACCGGGTGAGCGCCGCCTATCTTGATTTCGCCCACTGGACGCGTCTGTCGATCCTGAACGTCGCACGTTCCGGAAAATTTTCCTCGGATCGGGCGATTCAGGAATATTGTCGGGACATCTGGAGAGTCGAGCCGATGCCGGTATCGCTGCTACGCCAGCACCGGGCAATACCGCATTCGATTCAATAGTCGGGCATATCACCCGTTCGCGAGCTCGATGCGTGTCACGCCTCTGCACATTGCCATCAGTCATAACGTCGCCTTAATCGGTGATCAGCTCTTCGCGCCGTTCATCGGGAAAAGCGGCGCTCTGGCATTGCTTCAACACCGCGGCGGACTGGTGAGGCCGCGCCGCCCATCGCCATAATTCACTTACGATGCGCCGTCTGCACATAGAACACGTCACCACTTATGATTATGGCAGCACGGTGACCCTACTGCCGCACAAGTTGCTCCTGCGTCCTCGCGAAGGACACGATATCCGTATCGAATCGGCTGAACTGGTGATTGTCCCGGCCCACGAGCTGCGATGGCAGCGGGATGTCTACGACAACGCCGTGGCCCTTGCGAGGTTTCTCGAGCCGAGCGATCGGCTCTCGATCAGTAGTCATGTCGTGCTCAAGCACTATCAAGACCGGCCGTTGGACTTTCTGGTGGCTGATCACGCCGTCCGTTTTCCGTTCCAGTACGCTGCCGCCGAGCAGGCGGACCTCGGGCCCTATCTGACGCCGATCTTTGCCGAAGACCAGCCGTTGCTGCGGGCCTGGCTGCCGTCTTTCTGGAAGCCCGGCCAAGTGGTGGAAACCTATCTCCTGCTCGAATGGATCAATAAGGCGATCGCGACCGGCTTCGCCTATGAGCAACGCGAAGCCCCAGGCGTTCAGACCCCGGCCACTACCCTCACTAAACGCGCCGGCTCCTGTCGCGACTACGCCACCCTGTTCATCGAAGCCTGCCGCTACCTCGGTCTGGCGACGCGTTTCGTCAGTGGCTATCTCTATGCGACCACTTCCGCACAAGTCCCAGGCGCTACCCATGCGTGGTCGGAAGTCTATCTTCCTGGCGCCGGCTGGAAAGGATTCGACTCCACTTCCGGCCAAGTGGTCGGCAACCAGCACATTGCCGTCGCTGTGAGCCGGCATCCCGAATCGGTGCCTCCCGTCGCGGGTGCGTTTCTCGCCGCGAAACCTGAATCGCCCATGATGAACGTGGCGGTCCGCGTCGCCGAACTTCACGCCTAGGCGTCGCTCGGACTCGAGTCAGCTGGAGCGTCCACTGAACGCCTGCCTCGCGCTGCTAGCCGCTGCCATCACGATGCGCCTTCGAACCGTGCGGAAATATCGTCGATCCAAGCGGCCGGCAGCCCTTCGATGCCGCGCCTGAGCCATTCTTGCCACCACTTGGAAATGGCCTGGAAATCCTCTTCGGTAAAGCGGTGTTCGGTCATGCGGTAGGTGTTTTTATGGTAGATCGCGATATCGAGCGGAAACCCCACGCTGGTCGCGCTGGTCCGCGTCGCATCAAAGGATAGATAACCGACTTTGAGTGCCCAGGCCAAAGTATCGGTATAGGTAAGGGCACGGTCGAGGATCGGCTTGCCGTAGCCGGTCTCCCCGATGATGTAATAAGGCGAGGACGGAAACGATTCGATCCAGTTGCCTTCGGGATAGATGAGATACAGCTTGTGCTCTTTGTCCTTTTCAAGCTGGCCGCCGACCAGAGCGTGCAAATTGAACCAGATGTTGCTGTTCCGCAGCGCCGGCCCGTCCTCCTGCGCCACCCGGCGGATCTGCCCCGCAAAGGCATTGACCGCCTTATACAGCTTGTCGAATTCCACGTCGCCTTCTTCCAGCACCTCCTCGAAATACGTCACGGCTTTGTCGCGTACCGAGCGCAGCCCGGAGGTCATGAGAAAAAGGCTGTGGTTGTCCTTCTCATGGAGGGAAAGTTTCTTGGCGGTAACAAATTCCGCACCGGAGGTGATACGCGTGTCCGCTATGGCCAAAAGCCCGCATTCCAGTTTGATGCCTAGACAGAAAGTCACAGAGGTTCCTCATGTTGCTTGCCGAGTGGCTGCAGAAAACCCAAATGAAGGTGGGCTGGACATCAAGTTAACAAACGGGTCGTTGGCGGGTGCCCTGTTGAGCTGAGTTAGTCGAGCATAATGCCGGATTATTTGGAACAGGAGGCGATTGCTCGATAACCCTCGCTTTTGGCCAGCCGGCGATCGATATTCACTAATCGCTCCAGTCGGCTTTTGACGCTAATGAAATAACGGCTATGGATGTGCAGCCCCTCGGTCGGATCAAAGTCGTAGAACGATCTTTTTTCTATCTGGTTGAAATTAATCCCTGTAAACGCCGTAAACGACGGTATGAAGGACTCCAGAACGCATTTCCACATTTTAGAGCCATGGAAAGATAATTTCAGTAGTGTCGAGCGACAATCATGTCGCAAGCAATAAAGCATTGACTGCAGTGCGCCATGATAGTCGCGATTGCGGAGAAGTGTCGGCGCTATTTCTAGTTTTGACTTGGCAAGCGCCCAATTGCAAATGAACAGCGGTATCTGCGGACGCTCTGCGCAGATCAACTGCAAGGCGACTTTGTACGAATTGAACATTCGTTTCCCGTCCGATGACATTTGTTGCCGTAACTGGCGATAGCCGACAAGATACTCCGGCATGCAGCCGAAGCGATATCGAGTTGCAATCTGCAATTGAAACAGCCAGTCCTCACAGCCTTCCGCGCCCCAGGCCTTGAGTCGACTGTCATATCCGCCCACCTCAAGCGCGACTCTTTTCAGAAATAAAGGGCTGCTGCCGTTACCGACGAAATTGGTATAGAGGTGCTGGCACAGCACCCAGCCGTGACAATCGTAGAACGGCGAGGTGTACAGGACACCGTCCTTCGCATCGATTCGCCGGTGCAGCGAATAGACAAGTGCCAGATCAGATCCTCCGGCGAGCATGACCGTCATCTGCTTTTCGATTTTCGTCGGGTGCCAGATGTCATCGGCGTCGATCGGCGCAATGTAGTCGCCGTGCGCCGCCTTAATACCCGAATTTCTTGCCGCCGCAACGCCGCTATTCGCTTGCTTGAGGAGGGCGATTCTTGGATCTCGATCACGGTAGGCGAGAACGATTTTCTCGGTCGAATCCGTCGATCCATCGTCCACGACAAGAATCTCAAGATTATTATACGTTTGCGCGACAACGCTATCCAACGTGGCGGCAATGGTACGACTTGCGTTATAGGCCGGGATGACGACGGTAACGAGTTGTTTTGGCATAGCTGCTGAAAGTGCTTAGTGCGCTAACGTCCATAAAACGGGCTAAGTTCGCCCCACACCGGCCAGGCAGTAATGCCCCGACATAGCCGTTAAGTCGATCCTCAGATGGTGTACGCCGCCTGCTCTCGATTGAAACTCTCTTAGATGCTGCCGCCGGCACCGCTATCATTGCGTGGCAAACAAACGTGGTGGTTCCTTGCCGTTGTGCTAGGCCGCATCCGGGCGCTTTCGCTGCAACATTACCTTGATGACGCTTTTCGGATGTGCCAGCAACTCCTGAGGATGACCTTGTTCTGCGATCTGGCCGGCTTCGCTCAAACAGATCACATGATCAACAGTTAGCACCGTCTCGAGACGATGAGTGATGAAGATCAGCGTCAACTCTTCAGCTATGTTCGATATATTCTCGTAGATGGCGCGTTCCAGATAACCGTCAAGCGCGTTCATTGCCTCATCGAAGATCAAAATGTTCGGTCTGCACAGCAGCGCGCGCGCAATTCCTATGCGTTGCCGCTGGCCACCAGATAAATTGAGGCCCTGTTCGCCGACCCATGTATCAAAGCCCTCGGGCGATTTTTCGGCAAATTCAAGGATCTGTGCGACTTCAGCGGCCTTGCGTATGTCCGCTAACGACGCATCGGGGCGCGCCATGGCAATGTTCTGCGCAATTGTCCCCTCGATCAGTTCAATGTCCTGTCCGGCAACGGCGACGCGTGCAAGCCAGTTGTTGCGATCGAGCTCCTGCAGCGGCACAGCGTCCACCAGGATCTGTCCGGAGGTCGGTCGCAACAGTTGCAGCAGCAGGTTTACGATAGTCGTCTTTCCCGATCCGCTGGAACCGACAATTGCGGTCTTCTTTCCTCGTTGTACGGTGAATGTCGCGAGTTCCAGACTTGCCCGGGAAGCCCCTGGATAGACGAACGAGACGCCCTCGAAGCGGATAGCCGACTGAAGACGCTGGAAAGGTCGATCGCCGGAAGAGAGATAGGGTTTATCCGACCGGTCCAGCACGCTCTTCACGACACCGAGCGAAGTATTGAGTTCCGATAGTTTCAGCCAATGACCTTGAAACTCTCCGATGTAGGGGCGCAGCCGATACAGGAGGGCCACGGCTGCCAGGGTTGAGGCAAAGGAAATTTCAAGCGGCACGGAAAGGGCGACGATGACCGTCAGAAGAGCCAGATAGCTGATTTCACTGATCGGATCAACTAGCGAATTGATGCGATCTGACTCCATGAAAATGCGCCGGACACGAGCGGAGACATTGCCAAACCGCTGCTTCTCCTCTTCCTCTCGGCCAAACGCGCGAATCGTGCGCATGCCCTGTAAGGTGGACAGCATATGCTCGGCCATGCGCTTATTGATCTGTGCTGCCTGCTCGCCGATGCGTCGCACCGGCTGGGAAAGGAAATGGAGCCCGGTGCCGAGAAGAAGCGACCCGAGGCCGGCAACAACGGTAATTTTCCAGGACGCCGCCAGCAGGAATACACCAAAGACCGCGATCGAACTGATGTTGACGGCCATTCGTGTGAGACTAAAAAAAATATCGGCCACAGTCCACGACTCGCTGGCCAGGATGTTGAGGAGATCACCTCGGTCATACCGCTGGATGTATTCATGGGCGACGTCAAGATATTGCGCATGGATATCATTACGGATTTTTTCGCTTATCCGATTTTTTATGGTCGAAGATAGGATGCCATAGCAAAAATTCAGTGTTGATTTTGAGATAATTACAAAAAAAATCAGGGCGATCATCACCGTATTGCTGCCACCCGTGATCATCTCAGCAGTCTCGAACAGCCGGCGCAGGATCCCGTCGGACTGCACTGCATCAGCGGTTCGGTCGAGCGCCGAATAAATGAAGAGAATCACCAACGTAATACCGAGGCTTTCAGCGAGCGCCGAAGTGAACCCAAGAACAAAAAGCCAGGGTGTGGACCAGGCATGTTCCCGGACGAGAGGGGCAATGGCACGCGCTGTCTGCCAGATAGAACAATGGCCGTTCGATTTTGCCTTTAATTCTGCGAGGAAGTCGGATTTCGCCATGGCCTTACTACGTGTTCAAATTATTATTCCGGCCCGAAAATACCCTCCTGGTATTTCGGGCCATCGCCAAGGCCGGTACACGCCCAGCCTTGGCTCACACGGCTTGGCGCCGTGCCGGGGCATCCCTGACCCGGATTAACCCGGCCTATTTAAGGGCCGGGTTAATAGCGCGAAGGTATGGTTATACCGGATGGGAAACGAGTGTCCGGTGGCGGTTGCCTTTCCGGCGATAGATACCCCCGAATTCGCCGAACTAAAGCGACGCCAAAGCGAGGCAGGCTTTTGATAGGCGCACGAATACACAGCCCCAACGCGTAATATGGGTCATTCCCAAACATCGAACGGACCAGCCATACGGCATCTATCCATCTCGAATTCCTTATCATGGCCTTGCAGTACCAGTGCAGGGTCCAGCTTTTCCCGATTTGGAAATCCCTAGCATAGTGCGGGTATTTCTCCCGAACGGCATCCATCGCCAAGTCATAGGATCGCATCATTCTGCGCGGATTCCCGGACATGCTATCGGCAAACTGCCGATAGCCGGTTAGATACTCCGGAATCACGGCAAACTTGTATTTTTCAGCAATTTGGAGATAGAGTTTTAAGTCTTCGCAGCCCTGAGCCTCACGGTCCCTCAAGGTCCAGTCGTAACCGCCCGCCTCAAGAACTGCCTGACGTCGCATCAAAGGCGAGCTACCGTTGCCGATGAGATTCCCACGGCACATCCGCTGCAGTACGTCTCCTTCGTCGATGGGACGTTCGGAGAGCGAGGTAATCTGGCTCCGCTCATCGATCTGTGCGTACCAGGTGTAGACGAGACCCATATCATCGCCGCCCACTGCCATGGCGTCCATTTGGCGTTGTATCTTGACGGGGTGCCAAAGATCGTCGGCGTCAACCGGAGCAATATAGTCTCCGGTTGTATCGGCAATGCCCGTGTTGCGGGCCACCGCGACGCCCTGGTTCGGTTGTCTCAGGAGTCGTACCCGCGGGTCTTCAGCACAGTGGCGCTCGACGCGCGATGCCGTCTCGTCCACTGAACCGTCGTCGACGACGATAATCTCGAGATTGAAATAGGTCTGGGCACGCACGCTGTCCAGCGTCTCATCGATCGTCTCTGCGGCGTTATAGGCAGGAATGACGACAGAGACCAACGGTCCTTGAGAAAGAGTCACGATCCTTCCCCCTCTTTTGTATTGAGTTTTAAACCGACGCGTTTCGCAAAAGTCGCCAAATCGTAGCCGCCGACCACTTCGACTCTGGGGAAAAACAACGGGTGTTCCCACTCGAGCGTCGCGATTCGATCCTCGGTCGTGAAGGCAGTCTTGTATCCGCTGAGCTCCATGCAACGCATGAGAGAATCGTCGATAATTCCATAAGGCGCCGCGATGGATGTCACTTCGCAGCCTAGTTGGCGCTCGAGCAGTGCGCGAGAGCCGGCGGTTTCACGAAGCAATGCATCAAGCCGCAATGTACTCGCCGCCATATGACTCGCCAGGTGGCTGCCGAAGCGAACACCCTGACTGTAAAGCTCTTTAATTGCAGGCCAGTCCATCAAGGGCGCCGATGAGCCAGACTCACTGTCCCAATCGGCAGTGGCTCCGACCTTCTCAGTGACGATGAAGACTTCCGCCGTGAAGTCGTTCCTCTGGAGAATTGGCCAGGCAAGATCGTAGAAGTCTTGATAGCCGTCGTCGAAGGTAATCATCACGGGTCGACCCGGCAACGGTTGGTGTGATCGAAGATGCGCTTCCAGGTCCGAAGAGGTGATGGCATGAAAGCCATGACGGCGAAGCAAGCGCAACTGATCCTGAAGCGCAGACGGGCTCGTGCGGTATCGAGATAATTCGGTCGGACCGTCCTCCGCAATCTGGTGATACATGAGAATCGGAACCTGCCAGGTAGTTTCACTGGCTCGAACAGTCTCGCGTCGTGCGGAAGCCCCTCCCCATACTACCGACCGCGCGACATCGAGATCCAGCGGTCTTCCGAACTCCGCATAGTGAACCTCCGACTCGATCTCCACTTCTCCTGGCGTTCCGCGACGATACAGGTCAATTTGGTAAAGCTCGGTCCGAAGCGATTTCTCCAGCTTGAGATTGTCAATTCTGGCAATGGCGTCGGAAATAGTCTTGGCGCCGTAGTTACCCTCCCAATCGAACCCTGTACGGCTGAGATCGTCGGCCAATACCATGGCATGCGCCGTCAGAAGGCGGCCGCCGGGCTTCAAGGCATCATGGAACTTCTGCGCAATTTCGGCGAGACGGTCGCGATCGTGCAGATAGTAGAGAACCTCGGAGCAAACGATGAGGGCCAGGTCCTGGGGTAGAGGGTCCTCGACGAGATCCAATCGGCGGAACTCGATAGTGCCAAAATTGCCGCAACGTTCCTCGGCCCGTTTCAGGGCTGTGGAGGAAATATCGGCGGCGATGAGGCGCTCCACCTTGGGCGCCAGCATTTGCGTGAAAAGCCCCTCAGCGCAGGCCAGTTCCAAGGCCGTGCTCGGTTTATCATCGGGCAAAAGACTCAGGGTCTGCTCATACTTCAACTGCTCGTAGGGAGACGTATAGTTCCAAGGATCCGGGGTCTGGAATACCTGCTCCCAATACGCTTGGCGATCGAGTTCGGGCGCCGCGTCATTGGTCGATGTATCGTGCGGTGTCGGCGAAGGGGCCACCGGCACGGTGCTATCCACGGTGCTTCGGATCTCCTCGATGATAGCCAAGGCGCACGCTAGGCTCGTCTGTGTTTTGCCGTTTACACTCGTTGTTCGGCTGGCCACCCGGAAGAGGGCGCATTTTTCTAGATCATCAAGGGCCGCCCGCATCAGCTGACGTCGCCCGCCCTCCTCCGATCGGACAATCGAAAGGAATTTCGGAGCCGAACGAACACCTTCGCGGAGAACGCTGGTCCACAGCCTAGGACGCGTGTGAACGCTGCTTTGGCGCCAGAAGGTCCGGTCGCCAACCGTATTCATGGCGATCTCCATCACCTCCGCCCGGGTGATCTCTCCCCAAACCGGAACAATTCGATCCTTCAGAACCTCTTTGCCCGCGCAAATCCTCATGTAGATCGTCTCCACACCGGGCGGCGGAACGATGTGCCGGATATCCCGGATATCGACACGCAAGCCAAACATTCGCCCGACCCGCAAGGGGACTTTCAGTTCATTCTCCCAGAGCAGCCGGGTTGCCAAATGCGACCAGAGCAATATCGGCAATCCGGGCCAGGACGAGGCTCGACCTAGGCGGTCGAATAGCGCCGCCAGTGGGGACTGATAGATCGCTGCCTGTTCCGCCAGTCGAGCGACAGACATCTCCATGCCAATGGATAGCGCATTGAGGACGGAATTTATGAAGGAGGTAGGAGTTTCCTTTAGATCAGCGATACCTGCCACCTCATCCAAAAGGTTGCTCTTATCGTGCCCCAAGCCGGCCTCAAGCGCCGCGCACCAACACGCGAAGTAAGTCGCGCGCACGCTCGCGTCTTTGCCGATAAAACCCGCGGCATATTTTTCGGCGGGTTCGGGAACGCGAGGATCGGGCTGATGAGCACGGGCGATGACGATTTGTGCATCCTTCACCATCTGACGCCCGTTTCGCGACAACGATCCGGCGCGCAGGCGATAAAAGGCCATCGCTTCACGCACTTCCACAAAGATCGGGTCCATTCTTGCCAGCCGTTGCCAAAGATCCCAGTCCTCACAGGTTTTGAGGCTCTCATCGAACCCGCCCACCGCGAGAACGAGTTCGCGAGGCACGACGAAGCAGTGAATCGCTCCAAAGCATTGTCCGGCCAGGATCTCGAAGGAGCCGGAATTCAGATCGGGAAGCCATCGAACCGACATTTCAATACCGGCGGGAGTGACGCGCTGATATCCACAATATGCGATGCTCGCCGCAGGGTTCGCCTCCAAGGTTCCGATCATCTTCTCCACGTAGGTCGGGGCGATCCAATCGTCGGCGTCGAGAAACATGAGGCGATTTGATCGGGCCAGCTTGATCCCGGAGTTTCGTGCACTTGAGGCGCCTCCGTTCGGCTGGCGCTCGACGCGAATGCGATTGTCCTGCTGGGCCAGTTCAAAGGCGGTTTCTGCCGTGCGGTCGGTCGAGCCGTCATCGACGATGATGGCTTCCCAGTCGCCCCGCGTTTGATCGAACAGCACCTTTACTGTGGTCGAGAGCGTTTCGGCCGCGTTGAAGGCGGGAATGACTATGGAGAGGCTTGACTTGCTGTTGATCATTGAATTCTGTGAGAGGCTGGCTGCTTCGTCGTCAAATAGTAAATAATGCCACTCAAGGCGCCTTTGATTTCCCGAGCCAGAAACCGGTTCGACAAGTCACGACCGCGTAGTAACCGTTTCAGGAGGCGGCGCGCATACCAGAACGGCATACTGACGAAAATGCGGCGGAGGTTTCCGTATTGCCTCGTGCGCTCAAACTGTACGAGCAGGGCTGTGACATGTCCGCGCATATACGCTTCGAGTTGGCGTGCCAAACCCTCGAATGTACGACGGTGGTAGTGGAACACTACCGCTGTGGGCTCATACCGACATCGCCAGCCGTGCGCGAGAATACGATACCAGTATTCCGAGTCACCCGAACAACCGGCAGCGCCTACGTCAAGCCGCTCGTCGAACAAACCGATCTCGTCGAATATTGTCTTGCGGAATGCCATGTTAGCGCCCGCGCCTATTTCCCAGGCAGGGCATCCATAATTGCGGTATCGGGCGAAGAAGTTCTTACCGAAATCGATCCGTGCGTAGCCGCGGCCAAAGCTCCAATATCGCTCGAACGTATATTGCGCTTCCGTCTCGAGCTCGGCGGGTAGGACCAGACCCGTAACGGCCATGATATCGTCGGCGTCGAAGGCGGCCACGATGCGTTGTAGCCAGTGCGGATGGATTACGACATCATCATCCGTGTAGACGACGATGTCACCTTCGGCACGCGTCGCGCCGGCGTTTCGCGCAATATCCAATCCCGGCCGGTCTTCGCGAATATAATCAACGCCCGCCCGGCGCGCCACGAGCATCGTTCGTTCATCCTTTGATGCATTATCCACCACGAGCACCTGCTCGGGCTGTCGCGTCTGATTCGAGAAAGAGGCGAGACACCGCGCTAGCTCATCAGGACGATCGCGTGTACAAATCACGATACTGACCTTGAACGTATCGGTTTTCGTTATTGGCCTGCTTGCCGCATCGACCGCGTAAGGTACGGCGGCGGATTGTGCGAGTTCCTGAAGCTTTATGGGTTCATGGGGTTCGACACATGTGAAGGTTTGACCCATGGGAATATTATTCTTCCAAAATACGATGAGTACGGTCTCGGTTGAAGCGTTCAGACCTGTCGCAGTGATTTCATCCAAATCTACGTGCATTACCTGGATAGGAAAATGGGTAATTTTATTCATAACAACCCTGCTGTGCTGCCCATGCTATTCACCGCGTTTTTCCGGGGTTATAAGGCGAATTCGCTGATGGCGTGAGCCAGGAAGCCTTGCTAATTCGGTGATCTCGATTTCTCACCTCGTTGGCCGTTGAACACAGCCAAGTGTGAATATGGCTTGCGCTTACCGCGCAAATTTACGAGATGAGGCATCCCCCTGCTACAAGAAGGCATACCTGGATCAACCTCCGCTATGGGCGAGCGAACTTTCCTGTGCGGCCTTTTTTTTCAGTAAATCGGAGAAATGGGCAATCGTTTTTTCCAAGCCTTCTTCCAAAACAACGCTTGGCTCCCAATCAAGCGCTTCTCTCGCATAAGCGATATCCGGTTGCCTCTGCGTCGGATCGTCGCTCGGCAACGGCTTATAGTCAATTCGCGAACTCGACTTCGTCATCGTAATGATTAGCTCAGCTAATTGCTGGATCGTAAATTCGGTAGGATTCCCGATATTCATCGGCCCCGTAACGGAATCTGGCGTGTCCATAAGACGGAGAAAGGCCTCGATGAGATCGTCCACGTAGCAGAACGATCTCGTTTGCGTACCGTCGCCGTAAATGGTGATCGGCTGATCGGTTAGTGCTTGAACGATGAAGTTTGATACGACCCGTCCATCGTTCGGGTGCATACGCGGCCCATAGGTATTGAATATCCTGGCTACTTTGATATTGACGCCATGTTGGCGCCGATAGTCGAAAAACAACGTTTCTGCGCATCGCTTGCCTTCGTCGTAGCAGGCGCGAAGTCCAACAGGGTTAACTCGCCCCCAATAACTTTCGGACTGCGGATGGATATCGGGATCGCCATAGACTTCGCTGGTAGATGCCTGGAAAACTTTAGCTTTGACTCGCTTGGCCAGCCCGAGAACGTTTATCGATCCGTGCACGCTCGTCTTAGTTGTCTGGACGGGGTCGAACTGATAATGAATGGGCGAGGCCGGGCAGGCGAGATTGTAAATTTCGTCTACTTCCACATAAAGTGGAAAAGTGATGTCATGCCGCATAAATTCAAAATGTGAATTCCCTAATAAGTGAGAGATGTTCCCCTTGGTGCCGGTGTAGAAATTATCTATACAGAGTACATCGTGTTTCTCCGCCACGAGCCGGTCGCACAGGTGCGACCCCAAAAATCCGGCTCCGCCCGTCACAAGTATTCTTTTGCGAGAAAGATCTTTCATTAAGATATCCTTAAAAATTATGAAAAGGGAGAGTACAGAATCAGTTATCTCTAAACCAGCGTTGCTGCTAGCTCGGGATAGTGTGTTGAGATCCGTTTTTTCCTCGTTGCCGCTCATGCCAGTTCCACGCTGTCTCGATGATCGTCGATAGCTCGGAATGGCGAGGATGCCAATCCAGCACTTCACCCGCCCGTATTGGCGCCGCGACGAGAATGGGCGGATCGCCCGGGCGGCGAGGACTTTCGCGAGTGGCGACTTCGCTTCCACCGACCTTTTGCACCATCTCGATGACTTGTCTCACCGAATGTCCTTGGCCTGTACCCAGGTTGATGCAAAAGCCGGCGCCGCCCGCGAGAAGTTTTTCCAAAGCCCTGACGTGGGCCGTGGCGAGGTCCGTCACGTGGATATAATCGCGAATCGCCGTACCGTCGGGCGTGGGGTAGTCCGTTCCCATAATTTCCAAACAGTCTCGTTTTCCCAAGGCGGTCTCGATCGCCAATGGGATCAGATGGGTCTCCGGGTCATGGTCTTCACCAATTTCACCGTCGGGATCCGCCCCCGCCGCATTAAAGTAACGCAAGGCTGCATAGCGCAATCCATGGGCGACATGATGCCAATGAAGGACACGCTCGATGAACAATTTCGATTCGCCGTAAGGGTTAATCGGGTGCTGCGCGTGGTTCTCCGGAATAGGGATCTCACTGGGTAGGCCATAGGTCGCGCAGGTCGATGAAAATACGATATTACGAACGTCCGCTGCCTGCATGGCTTCGAGAAGGTTTAGCGTGTTGACTACATTGTTGCGGAAGTATTTTTCCGGATGGGCCATGGATTCGCCCACATAGGCGAAAGCCGCGAAGTGAATCACGCCTTCCACCTTGTAGTCCCGGAACACCTGACGGAGAGCGACCAGATCGGCAAGATCGGCCTCACACAGCGGCCCCCATCGTGCGGCCCAGCGGTGCCCGTAAACCAGATTGTCAAACGCGATCGGCAGATAACCGGCGCCGCTCAAAGCCTTGGCGGTATGACTGCCGATATACCCTGCCCCACCGGTCACGAGAATGACTTTTTTCATGAGTTTCTTGTTTTCATACGATCAGCCAATGCCGACAGTCTATCTCAACAGAAGCCCACGCAGTAGTGATGGGATGGACGCCTTCCACCGTTTTCTCGGCATCATCGTGCCCCGCTCGAGTCTGGGGTGGGCTCTGGGGTGGGCTGGAGCGAACCAAGACAGGCGGAATCCGACATGCATACGCCTACCGTCGCCGTGGATTTGGCCAAGACCGTTTTCCAACTCGCGGTGGCCGCTGCCGCGTGGAAGGTGATCCAGACCCCTCGGCTGACGCGCAGCCAGTGCGAGCGCGGGTGCGCCAACCGGAAAATCGACTGGGTCATCCGGGAAGCCGGTGGCTCGGCGCACCCTTGGGCGCGCTGGCTCAATCGGCGGGGTAGCGAGGTGAAGGTGCTGCCGGCCGCCTATGGGCGGGCCTAGGTACGCCGCCACCCGACCGCCGCCGCCGAGGCGTGGGCGCTGTGGGAAGCCGCCCGCTGCGCCGACAGCGTGCCGGTGCGGATGCAATCTTTGGCGCAACAGTCGCTTCAGGGCTTGCCTCGGCTGCGCTCGTGGTGGAGGCGTCCCCGCCCCTCGCGTCTCCATGCCGTGCGCGGATTCTGCCGCGAGTTCGGGCGGACCGTGCCGCCCGGCGCACGCACCGGTATCGAGGCGATGAGTCGCGCCTTGGCCGATCCGCATTCGGCACTACCGGCTTGGATCTAAAGCTCGAGGAAACTGCTGGTGGAGGAGATTTCTGGTCTTGGAAACCCGCCTTGCCCCGTTGGAGCGGGAACGGTCCGGCGCCATCCGTAGCTTAGGCCGTCTCGCCCAACGGGGTGACCGCTAGCTGCGTATGCTGCGGACCCACGGCGCTCGATCGGTCTTGCGTGCCGGGGCGCTCGCGGTTCAGGGACGAACCCACCACCACAAGGCTGCCGGCGCCCTGGCCAATACACTCACGCGGATCGGTTACGCCACGCTGCGCGATGCCCCCCTGACAGCCAACCGGTCCCAAGGCCCCCGCGTAAACGGACGCGCACCGCCTCTGCCTTCGCTTCGACGATTGCCGTTTGAAGCGGTTTGATTCCATGTCGGCACGGGCCAACCCGAGCCCACTTCCAGATGCCGGCTATACGACTGCATGCGCTTCCTTGCCGCCATCCTTATCGCTCAGTTTCTTGCGTTCGGGGAGGAGTCCATATAGGAAGTTAGGTCAAGATCATTATCAGGCAGGAGACATTTGCACGAGCGACTGCGAGGGCCTCAGTTGGGCAGGACCATCGATTGCCTTATTCTCGTATAGTAGTACCCGGCCATGACCCCAACCGATCGAGATGATGTCAAGGTCGCCATCGTCATCGATATCAACGGTGGTAGCACCGTCATGGTGTTCGTCCCCCGTATATACCAGATGAGGGGCCCAAGTAATGCCTTTCCCATCGACGTTCTCGAAGATGATTAGTTTGGCGCTCGTCGGATCTTGAAGGTTATGTTCGCCAACGACAACATCTATGTCGCTATCTCCATCCATATCGACTGCATCGAGACTCATCGGTCCGACCACATTCGCTATGACGTGCTCTTTCCAGCGATCGGTTGCAGAAAGGGATTGCTCATACCACGCCAGTTTGCCAGGAACGTTGATCGCTTCGAAACCGACCACTGCGTCCAAGCGCCCGTCATCGTTCACGTCAGCCAGGCGGTTGCGGTCAGGATCGTCCGGTGTCTCGGCGAGGGATTGAGCGGTCCAACTCAGCCAGCCGGTTCCCAAGGTTTGGTCGAGGGCTCTCGCTGATTCTGGATACTGTGGACACGCGTTACACAGCCAGCGTGTTCCCAGCAGTAGATCGAGTGTGCCGTCACGGTCGATGTCGCCTACGCTCAATTGTTCGTCTTGTGAGGTACGGGAAAGCTTTCGCGAGGTCCATGTATTTCGATCGGGTTTAGAAGGAACCGTTAAGATCTGAACTCCATACCCCGAATGGTGCCAGGACAGCGCCACCACGACAGGGCCGAGATTCCGGAAAGGCGCCACGGCTACTCCCTCCAAGAAATCGCCTTCAACGGCCGGAATATTGTTTAGGCTGAACAACGAAAATCGTCCTGCCCCATCGTTCCGTGCCCAGACAAAATTCGCATCGGCGTCCGAGCCCTTTCCTTGCGTTCCCAGGATATCCTGATCGCCATCGCCATCAAAATCGTACACGGCTGCCATGTTATTGAGCGGCGAGCCGATCATCTGACGCTCCCAGATATCATCAGGCTTTCCCGGATTCCTGTACCACCATCCACCCGTGACGATATCTTTCTTACTATCGCTATTCAGATCGGTCGAGGAAATAAAGATGGACCGCCAAGGTTTATCCGCATCCACGACGTGGCGCTGCCATTTGTCCAGGCTCAATTTGCCTTTGCCGTTTCGGGTGCCATTGTTGAGCCAGACATCAAGCCGCGGAGCATCCCAAGTATAAGGCTTGTTCAAATCGCCATCGCTATCGATGTCTAGCGACGCTCCACCCGCTTCTATGGGTAAAGGTCCCGTATTGATCGTATACTTTGTCCACCCGGCCGTCCCTTGCCGATACCAGACCACCGAGGGTCCCTTTTTGCGGCTGGCGATGACAATATCATTGACGCCATTGTTGTTCACATCCAGAACCAGGCTCGCCGTTTGTTCGCTAGCCGACCCGGGAGCCTGTATGCCGCCCGTTTTGCTCGATATGTGCGTCCATTGAATCGGCGCAGCGGTGGCATTTCCCTCAATACTGTCTGCACTAGATGCCGCACAGATTATAAATGCCACCAGCGAAACGATCACTTCAGGCTTACAGATCATGGCCATTTTTTATCAATTTAAGCGTTCACGCGAAACTGATTTTGTAAGAGGTGCCAAAGCCGTGCATGAGTTTGATGACTTCCTCACGGACCTGCTCCTTGGCCCAGGTTTCGAAGCGACGCCACTGGTATTTGGCGTGCTGCC
>CADDZF010000050.1 GCA_902812445.1 Methylococcaceae bacterium
CCAGTGTGAACAGCGGTCTGTCGAGGCCAGGCGATGAAACCTCCAGTTGAGAAGTTCCCGCAATGGGATCCTCGACGTCCAGAGCGCCGCTGAGCTGATAGCTGACTCGGGAGCAATCGTAGATCAGAATACCGGCTGCGCTATCGATATATACCCTGAGTACTCGTCCTCTCGAGTCGAACTCGATGCCGAGGAGCGCATATCCCATACCGACCACGATCGGCTCAATCAGTTTTACCAATCTTTCCGGCGCTTTCATTGTGAAGCCAACGCCATTCACACCCATAAAAAAAATGGGCCAAAGGCCCAGTGAAGTTTATTTTAGTTCCGCTGCCGCCTAAACTAAAAAAGCCCATGAGGGCTCCTTTGGTAGCGGGGGCAGGATTTGAACCTACGACCTTCGGGTTATGAGCCCGACGAGCTACCAGACTGCTCCACCCCGCGTCGATTGGCAAAGTATACAAAATTGATCATCGTCTTGCAATAGTGTTCAACCCTGAATTTTACTCTGCTCCGATGCCCTGAAAGAAGCGACGGCGTAATCCCTTTTCCGCCGCCGTCACGCCCCTCGCGGCGCAGGCCTGGAGCAGCACCCTCGAGTGACCGCGCAAAGCGAACTCGAGCCAGCCGCGACAGCTATTTCGGTTTCCTCAGGCAACCACATCGAAATAGCGCAGTGCGAGTAAGCCTGCCAGCGCATAGCAGGCCGCCATCACATCGTCGAGCATGATTCCCAAGCCGCCGTGGACGCCTCTGTCGATCTGCCGTATCGGCCAAGGCTTCACGATATCGAACAGGCGAAACAGGCCAAACCCCAACCAGAGCGTTTGCCACGAATCCGTGGCGCCCAGCATGGTGATCAGGAATCCAACGATTTCATCCCACACGATGCCGGAATGATCCCGAACACCCAACTGTTTCTCGCATTGATCGCACAACCAAACGCCCGCGACGAACAATACCACGAGCACTGTGCCGTATAGCGGCAAGCCCGCGGACGCCAGTGCAAGGTAAATCGGCACGGCGACCAGGCTGCCCACAGTACCGGGCGCTATCGGCGCGAGCCCGGCGCCAAAGCCGAATGCCAGAAACCAAACGGGCTGGCGTAGCAGTCGGGATGCCGTGATGCGGACCGGCATTTTTGCCGCCATTATGCCTTAACTTAATTGAAGTAACTTAATTGAAGTGTCGGTAGCCCGTCATCGCCAGCTCGCGCATCGCCCCATCTTTTTCCAGACGCAGGCCGCCGCGTTCTTCGATGCGTCCAATACAGGCATAACGACAATTCAGTCCCGCCATACGCTGTTGCAATGTGTGCTCTGCAGATGGCGGCACGGTAAAGCAGAGCTCATAATCATCTCCGGCCTGCAAGGGAAACATCCAGTCTCCAGTTATCTGTACGTAATGCCGAATAGCAACCGAGAGCGGAATATCGTCCCAGCGCAGCGTGGCTCCCACTTGGCTGGCGACGAGAACGTGCCCCAAATCAGCCGCCAAGCCGTCCGAAACGTCTATGCAAGCGCTCGCCAGCCCGATGAGTTGCAAACCCACCTCCACCCGGGGTACGGGCCGGTAGAGATGGTCGAGCGCGTCGCCGTCATCGATGCCGGTCTCCCCGAGGATCATCTTCAACCCCAAGCCGCCCTGGCCCAATAATCCAGTGACATAGATGCGATCACCCGCTGTGGCGCCAGAGCGCCGTAGTGCCGTGCCGGCGACGGTGCTGCCCAAGGCCTGTACGGTGATCGTCAACGGTCCCTTGCTGACATTGCCGCCGATGAGCTCCACGGAGCAGCGGCCCGCCAGCGCCAAAAATCCCTCCGCAAACCCGCTGAGCCAGGCTTCATCAGCGGTCGGCAACGTAAGCGCAAGACTCGCCCACATCGGCCGCGCACCCATGGCGGCGAGATCGCTCAAATTGACGGCGAGCGCTTTGTGGCCGATGTCCCTTGGGCAAGTGTCGGGCAGAAAATGTGCGCCCTCCACCAAGGTGTCGGTCGTCACCGCGAGTTCGCTCTCTGGAGGCGGCGCGAGCAGGGCGCAATCATCGCCGATGCCCAGAACAGTGAGATCCTGTTTCACCGCTTGGCGGGTAAAGAAACGATTGATCAGCTCGAATTCAGATAACGCCATGCTGAAGGCTCAGAAGCGGCAGCTATGCTTTTTTGACCCCCGCGTCCACTTCCTTCACCCGCAGCTTACGCGCGATTTTATCCAGGATGCCATTGATGTATTTATGGCTTTGGGTCGCGCCGAAGCTCTTCGCCAAATTGATGCCTTCATTTAAAATCACCTTGTACGGCACGTCAGGTCGATAGAGGAGTTCGTAAACGCCGATACGCAAAATTGCCCGCTCGACAGGATCGATCTCCCTGACGGGCCGGTCCACAAATTCGGTCAGAGCGCCATCGATTGTCTCCAGCCGGCTCGCCACACCGTGCAGCAATTCATTGAAATAGCTGAGCTGGACATCGCTCGAGCCATGCTTTTCCAGCAGCTCTTCCAGAGTTTGCAGCTCGCTTTCGGAGAGTTGCTGGCCGGTTGCCTGGCGCTTTCTAAGCGCCTTCAACAGACGGAGGTCGTCGACGAACTGCTGCTCGAGGTCGATGAGATCGGGCCTCGCGACCTGCCATTGATACAATGCCTGTACGGCGCTGCGCCGCGCAGAGCTACGGGCTTGTCTCATGATGGGCTCAACTGGCGCAGGAGATTCACCATCTCGATGGCCGAAAGTGCAGCTTCAGCGCCTTTATTACCCGCTTTGGTGCCCGCCCGCTCGATTGCCTGTTCGATCGTGTCCACGGTCAGCACGCCGAAGCCGATGGGGATTTCGCATTTCAGCGAGATGGCGCTGAGTCCCTTAACGCACTCGCCTGCGACATAATCGAAGTGCGGCGTGCTGCCGCGGATCACCGCACCGACGGCGATGATGGCGTCGTATTGTTTGCTCGCGGCGATGCGCTGAACGGCCAGCGGCAGCTCATAGGCGCCGGGAACCTTGACCACGTGAATGTCTTTCTGTGCGGCCCCGTGACGCAGCAGAGCATCGATCGCGCCCTGCAACAGTTGATCAACGATAAAGCCGTTGAAGCGAGAAGCGGCGATGCAAAAGCGCGCATTCAGCGCAATCACTTGACCTTCAATCGATCTGCTTGTCGGCATAGTATTCCCTGAGGCGCGTTAATCGCAGGCGACATAATCGACCACTTCCAGTCCATAACCGGAGAGACCTAAGAATTTTTTCGGCGCCCCGAGCACGCGCAGCTTATGTACCCCGAGATCGGCGAGTATTTGCGCACCGGTGCCGGTCGTGCGCCAGTCGTCCGGGCTCGGCTCTGGCGCGAACGGCTCGATACCGTGATCTTCCATTTGGTATTGATGGATGCGCTCGACTAGCGACTTGTTATCCTCTTCCTTGCGAATGACTACGAGCACGCCGCGGCCTTCTGCGGCGATCCTCTTCATCGCGCTACGCAAGGGCACACCCGAATCTCTGCGTTTTGCGTCAAACAAATCGGCCAGCAGATTGCGTCCGTGCACGCGCACGAGTATCGGTTCATCGCCTTGCACCATACCCATGGTGAGCGCCAAGTGCAGCTTATTATCGACTTGATCTTGATAGGCATAAAGCCTGAAGCTTCCATATTCGGTCGGAAAATTGCATTCGCAGATGCGCTCCAGCGTCTTTTCGTTCTGGATGCGGTAGTGAATGAGATCCGCGATCGTGCCGAGCTTCAGTCGATGCTCTGCCGCAAAGCGCTCCAGATCGGCGCGCCGGGCCATCGAACCGTCTTCATTCAAAATTTCGACGATCACGGCGGCCGGCTCGAGACCGGCCAGCCGGGCCAGATCACAGCCGGCTTCGGTGTGGCCGGCTCGGTTCAAAACGCCGCCCGGCCGCGCCATCAATGGAAATACGTGTCCTGGCTGAACCACGTCGTCCGGCTTGGCATCCGCTGCCACGGCGCACTGGATGGTGCGGGCCCTGTCCGCTGCAGAAATGCCGGTAGTGATGCCAGCGGCCGCTTCGATGGAAACGGTAAAATTAGTTGAGTGCGCTGTCTTGTTTTCATTCACCATCAGGGGCAGGCGCAACTTCTGACAGCGCTCGCGCGTTAAGGTCAGGCAGATGAGACCCCGGCCGTAGCGGGCCATGAAGTTGATGTCTTGTGGCCGCACGTGAGCGGCAGCCATGACCAGATCGCCTTCGTTTTCGCGCTCCTCATCATCCATGATGACGACCATCTTTCCCTGCTTCAGGTCCTCGATGATTTCCTCGATACGGTTCATTCGCATGCATCGACACTAAGTTCGGGTAAAGCCACTTTTCCCTAGCAATTCAAGACTGACGCCGCCCGCCATCGCGCCGGCCGTCTCGCCTAGCAACAGGCGCTCCAGATAGCGGGCCAGGAGATCGACTTCAAGATTCACCTGCTGACCGACCCGGGTTTTGCCCAGCGTAGTTTCCTCAAGCGTATGTGGCACGATGTTGACGTCGAACCGGGCGCCACAGACGCCGTTGATCGTCAGGCTGATGCCATCGAGACAGATCGAGCCTTTCTCGGCAAGATATTTGGCCAGGTGCAGGGGCGCCTGGATTTGGAAGCGCACTGAGCGAGCATCATCAGTTTTCTCCAGTACCTCGCCGACTCCATCCACGTGACCGCTCACGATGTGACCGCCCATGCGCGTCGTCGGTGTCAGCGCCAACTCGAGATTGACCGGCATAGCATCGTAGGCATCGCCGAGGGTCGTGCGAGACAAGGTTTCGCGCGAAACGTCGGCGCAGAAATGGCGTTCGCCTAAGGCTACTGCGGTCAGACACACGCCGTTCACGGCGATACTGTCGCCGATTGCTGCACTCGCGAACGGCAGCTTTCCCGTTGCAATGCTGAGGCGGCAATCGCCGCCTCGTCTCTCAACTTTGATAATGTGGCCGACGGCCTGAACGATGCCGGTAAACATCAAGGGACCCCCGATCTGGATTGAATAGGCCCATGCGCCGCACAAGCCGGCGATGCCAATAATCGCGAGTTCTTAACCATCGATTCTACGGTAACGCAGCCGCAAGTCGCTGCCGATTTGGCGGACATCGAGTAGCTGCAACGGGTGACGATCCGCCATACGCTTAAGACTCGGCAAGCGAAAAAGGCCGCGCGCTTCATTGCCAAGGATACAGGGCGCCAGGTAGATGATCCACTCATCGACCAGATTCTCTCGCAAGAGCGCGCCGTTTAAAACCGGACCCGCCTCGACCCATACTTCATTGAACTCGCATCGGCCGAGGTAATCGAGCACGCTCGCCAAATCCAGGCGGCCATCATGGCCGGTTTTCAGCGTCTGGATTTCGAAACCAGCCGCGCTCAGCACAGCTTGCCGGTCGGCCTGCGAGACGGCGGTCAAAATGATCGCCCGACCCGGCGGCGCAGCGATTCTCGCAGCGCCCGGCGTACGCAGAGCGCTATCAAGGATGACGCGGACCGGTTGCAGCACGGCGTCCTGCCCGTCATCCAGCCTCACGTTGAGCTGCGGATCGTCCGCCAGTACGGTTTCCACGCCGGTCATAATGGCGGAACTGCGTGCTCGCCAACGCTGCACGTCACGCCTCGAGGGTTCGCCCGTAATCCATTTGCTCTCCCCGGATGCCAGTGCAGTGCGTCCATCTAGGCTCATCGCCAACTTGCTGCGCAGCAACGGCCGGCCGCTGCGCATGCGCTTGCAGAATCCCGCATTGAGCGCCTCGGCATCGGCTGCCAGCAAACCGCACTGCGTGGCGATTCCCGCGGCGGCCAGCGCCTTGAGCCCATTACCGGCCATGCGCGGATCGGGATCCCGCATGGCGGCAACCACCCTTGCTATGCCGGCGCGGATCAACGCTTGCGTGCAGGGGGGTGTTCTGCCGTGATGACAGCAAGGTTCCAGCGTCACGTACGCGGTCGCTCCCTCAGCATCGTTCCCTGCCGACCGTAAGGCGGCCACCTCGGCATGATCCTCCCCCGCCCACCGGTGCCAGCCCTCGCCGACGATCCGCCCTTGCTTTACCAGTACGCAGCCGACGCGCGGATTGGGGTCGGTCGTATACAATCCACGTTCAGCAACATGCAGGGCACGCGCCATATGGATGCTATCTTCGCGGGTAAACTCGTGTGTCGACAAGCTTTGCTACCTTTTGAATGCAAGCATCCGGCACACCCCACCAGAATCTCGATTTTTCGCAACCTGAGCGGTGCCTTAGGGACGATCGAGCTTCGCTCGCTGTTCCAGCCGATCAATCACTTCGCGGAATTCATTGACGTCTTCGAAATTCCGATAGACCGAAGCGAAACGAACATAGGCGACATGATCGAGTGAACTGAGTTCTTGCATGACGTTCTCACCGATCTCGCGTGACGGTACTTCGCGCTCACCGCGCGCCAGCAATCGCTTCTTGATGCGATTGATCGCCGCTTCGATGCGGTCACTCCCAACCGGCCTCTTTTCCAGCGCGCGCAGCAGCCCCGCGCGTAACTTGTCCTCCCGAAAAGGCTCGCGGCTGCCGTTGCTCTTGACGACGCGGGGAAGATTCAATTCCGCCGCTTCATAGGTCGTGAAGCGTTCCTTGCATTCGACACACGCTCGGCGTCGCCTGACCTGATCGCCCTCTTGCGAAAGCCTCGAATCGACTACTCGAGTGTCCAGGGCGCCACAAAACGGACAGCGCATGAATGCCTTGCTTTATCGCGGCCGGGACACCCAGGGGACGAACGGTTGACTGCCGGGTTGCCGAAGCAATCTGAACGGTGCGCTAGCTTCCATAAACTGGATAGCGACGGCAAATCTGCCGAACGTTGTCCTGGACACGCGCGATGACTTTCGCGTTTTCCGGCTCCTCGAGCACCTCACAAATCCAGCCGCTCAAGGTCTGGCAGTCACTCCGGGTAAATCCCCGGGTGGTGGCCGCCGGAGTTCCAAGACGTATGCCGCTGGTGACGAAAGGCGACTGCGGATCGTTCGGCACGGCATTCTTGTTCACCGTGATATAGGCTTGGCCCAATACCTCATCCGCCAATTTGCCGGTGATTCCCTTATCGATCAAGTCAACCAGGAACAGGTGATTGTCGGTGCCTCCGGAGACGATCTTGAAACCGCGCTCGATGAAGCTCTGCGCCATGGCGCGCGCATTGTCGATCACGGCCGCCTGGTATTGCTTGAATTCCGGCTGCAACGCTTCTTTCAGGGCAACCGCCTTGGCGGCGATCACGTGCATCAGCGGACCGCCCTGAATGCCGGGAAAGACCAGCGAGTTCAGCTTCCTCTCCACTTCAGGATTGGATTTGGCCAAGATTAGTCCGCCGCGCGGACCGCGTAGCGTCTTGTGCGTCGTCGTGGTCGTGACATCGGCAATGTGCACCGGACTCGGATAAACGCCGGCTGCAACGAGCCCCGCGACGTGCGCCATATCAACCATCAGCCAGGCGCCGATGGAGTCGGCGATCTCTCTGAACCGCTGCCAGTCGACCACGCGCGAATACGCCGAAAAACCCGCTACGACCATTTTAGGCCGGTACTCTTTGGCCAGCGCTTCGACCTGGTCGTAATCGATCTCGCCGATTGCAGGGTTCACGCCATACTGAACGGCGTCGTAAAGCTTGCCGGAGAAATTCACTTTGGCGCCATGCGTCAAGTGTCCGCCGTGCGCGAGGCTCATGCCCAGAATGGTGTCGCCCGGATTCAGCAACGCCATATAAACGGCGGCGTTCGCCTGTGAACCCGAATGCGGCTGCACGTTGGCGAAATCGGCGCCGAACAATTGCTTGGCCCGGTCAATCGCCAGGCTCTCCACGACATCGACGAATTCGCAACCGCCATAGTAGCGCTTGCCCGGATAACCCTCTGCATACTTGTTGGTCAATACCGTTCCCTGCGCCTGCAGTACCCGGGGACTGGCGTAGTTTTCCGATGCGATCAGTTCGATATGATCTTCCTGCCTTCGTTGTTCATCCTGGATCGCCGCCCACAGCTCATCGTCAAAGCCGGCAATTTCCATACCCTTGCTGAACATACTGTCTCCCCGCTTAGCTCGTTTGGAGGTGATAAGGAATTGGCATTTCACCGAGAGGGCGAACGAATGCCGAACACAAACTTTATAACATAAAAAAGGCCGCGTGATGCGGCCTTTTGCGCGATCGGCGCACGTCGCACGGTCACATCCTGTGGAAGCTTCCCTATCCAGCCGGGGAAGTCGCTGACGCCGAGTGTGGCGAGACCGGGAGGCTCCGGCACGTGGCGCCACCTCTAAGCGTTACATTGCGGGCTTGTTCAATACAGCATGATGGCAACTGGAAGACCATGGCGTGCGAAGTAAAGCGCAGCGAACGAACTCTCGAGGCAGTGCTCTGGCTGATCTTTATGACGGATCAGTTCACCGCCCAAAGGGCGTTGGCGAGGGCTGTCACATCGAACGTCTCCACGCCAATCGATCAGCGCTTGGGCTGGACCCTTCGACGGCCGCTCGGGTATTCGAGGAGACCATCGTATCGCTAGATGAAAGCAATCGATTCTTGGCGAACCTCTAGACGGCATAAGTACGCTGGCCCGTGCGCCCGGATTCGTAACGTGAAATAATACCGCCATTCGATCATCAGCATTCCACCGCAATGGCCCAATACATTTTCACCATGAACCGCGTGGGCAAGATCGTACCGCCCAAACGCGAGATCCTCCGAGACGTTTCCTTATCGTTCTTTCCCGGCGCGAAAATTGGCGTGTTGGGCGTGAACGGCTCCGGCAAATCGACGCTGCTCCGCATCATGGTCGGCGTCGACAAAGAATTTGAAGGCGAAGCGCGCCCCCAGTCCGGCATCAAGATCGGTTATCTGCCGCAAGAACCGGTCCTGGATCCCGCCAAGGACGTGCGCGGTAACGTCGA
Organism: Methylococcaceae bacterium; assembly: GCA_902812445.1. Lineage (GTDB taxonomy): Bacteria > Pseudomonadota > Gammaproteobacteria > Methylococcales > Methylococcaceae > CADDZF01. Next base: position 8,909 of record CADDZF010000050.1, read on the forward strand.
AGAGGGCGTCGCCGACACCAAAGCTCTGCTTGATCAGTTCAATGCCATCAGCGATGCGTTCGCCGACCCGGACGCCGACTTCGACAAACTTCTCGCCAAGCAGGCGGAACTGCAGGAAAAAATCGAAGCCGCCGGCGCGTGGGAACTGGACCGGAAGCTAGAAATTGCCGCCGATGCGCTACGCCTGCCCGATTGGAACAGCGAGGTGTCTATGCTCTCCGGCGGTGAAAAACGCCGCGTCGCTCTGTGCCGCCTGCTGGTGTCCAATCCCGACATGCTGCTCCTGGATGAGCCGACCAACCATCTGGATGCCGAATCGGTCGCTTGGCTCGAGCATTTCCTGCACGATTACCCTGGCACCGTCATCGCCGTCACCCACGATCGCTATTTTCTTGACAACGCGGCCGGCTGGATTCTCGAGCTCGACCGGGGTCATGGTATTCCCTGGGAAGGCAATTATTCTTCCTGGCTGCAGCAGAAAGAACAGCGGTTGGAGGTGGAAGAGAAGCAGGAGACCGCTCGCATCAAGGCGATGAAAGCCGAGCTTGAATGGGTGCGCGCCAATCCCAAAGGCCGCCACGCCAAAAGCAAGGCGCGGCTGGCTCGGTTTGATGAACTGGCTTCACAGGAAATGCAGAAGCGCAACGAGACTCAGGAAATCTACATTCCGCCAGGGCCGCGTCTTGGCGATGTCGTGGTCGAGGTGGACGATCTCCGAAAAAGCTTTGGCGATAAACTGCTGATCGATGGTCTGAGCTTCAAACTGCCGCCCGGCGGGATCGTTGGCATCATCGGGCCCAACGGTGCCGGCAAGACGACGTTATTCCGCATGATCGCCGGCACGGAGAAGCCCGATGCCGGTGTCATCCGCATCGGCGATAGCGTCAAGCTAGCCCACGTCGATCAGACGCGCGACCATCTCGATCCCGCCAAAAGCGTCTGGGAAGAGGTCTCCGACGGCCTCGACATGATTACCGTGGGGACTTATCAGACGCCGTCACGCGCCTATCTTGGACGCTTCAACTTCAAGGGCAGTGATCAGCAGAAACGCGTTGGTGATCTGTCCGGTGGCGAACGCAATCGCGTCCATCTCGCCAAACTGCTGAAAAGCGGCGGCAACCTGTTACTGCTGGATGAGCCGACCAATGATCTCGACGTGGAAACCTTGCGCGCGCTGGAAGAAGCCTTGTTGGCCTTCCCCGGCTGTGCAGTGGTGATCTCTCACGACCGCTGGTTCCTCGACCGCATCGCCACCCATATGCTGGCTTTTGAAGGCGACAGCAAGGTGGTCTGGTTCGAAGGCAATTATGCCGATTATGAGGTCGATCGCAAGCGCCGGCTAGGCGCCGAGGTGGAGATTCCGCATCGCATCAAATTCAAAAAACTGCAAGCCTAGAACAGCTCTCTATCCAGGCAATCGATCGAGACGTGTGGACGTGCGAGAGCGCCGGCTGACCCAACTCCTGAACTCCGCCGAATCGATCCTCCAGCGTCTGGAAAGCCTGCTTCCCCCGGGGCCTTGCGAACCCGCCTGGGATTCTGCCATCGCCTTTCGCTGGCGCGGCTCGAACCAGCCGGAGTGTCTGCGAACGATCCGCTGTCCGCATGCGCTGCGGCTTGCGGACATCCGCTGCGTCGATTTCCAGAAACGCGAGATCGACCGCAATACCCGTCAGTTCATCGAGGGCTTGCCCGCCAACAACGTGCTGCTGTGGGGCTCCCGCGGCACCGGCAAATCCTCGCTGATCAAGGCGCTGCTGAACGAGTATGGCGGGCAGGGCTTGCGGCTGATCGAGGTGGATAAGCATCAGCTGATCGAATTGCCCGATATGCTGGAACTGCTCCATTCGCGCCCGGAAAAATTCATCCTGTTTTGCGACGATCTGTCCTTTGAAGCGAACGAGCCCAGCTATAAGACGCTGAAAGCGGCGCTGGACGGCTCGCTCACCGCCTTGAGTTCGAATGCCCTGATCTACGCCAGCTCGAACCGCCGTCATCTGCTACCGGAGTTCAACGATGACAATCAGCAGACCCGCCTCTACGACGGCGAAATTCACCATGGCGAAGCGGTGGAGGAAAAAATTTCGCTGTCCGAGCGCTTCGGGCTATGGCTGTCTTTCTATCCTTTCAGTCAAGAGCAATATCTGGACATCGTCCGTTATTGGCTGGAAAAACTAGAAGCGCCGCTGAACGACTGGGAAACGGTTCGGGCGGAAGCTCTGCGCTTCGCCCTCAAGCGTGGCTCGCGCAGCGGACGGGTCGCCTGGCAGTTTGCAAGAGACTGGTGTGGCAGGATCCGGCTGGCTGGAATGGATTGAGCCATCGGCGAGAAAATCCCTGCCGTGAGTTCCAATTCAGCGGGAACGGGCTTGGCGGATGGATGCACGGATAGGTCCCGTCCGTGCGATCAGGCTGTTTTGACATCCGAGCCGTAGACGCGCCTTACCCAGTGCGTCATGACCGGAACGCCGATGATGAGATAAGGATAATAGCTGATCAAGCGCCATAGCACGGCCAACACCAGGGTGAGCCCGGCAGGCGTCATATCCCAGAAGAGCCAGGAAAAACCGGCTTCGGCCACTCCGGAACTGCCGGGCGTCGGGGCGACGACCATCAGCATGAACAGGACCGCCTGACGAGAGAAGGTCAAAAGATGCTCGTGCCAGCCCAGCGGAATGGGCGCGAAAGCGGCCAGTATGCAGTTCAGGATCATGTAGCGAGAAGTCCAGGCGAGTGCGGTGGCGGCCCATGCCCGCAGCCAGAAATAGGTGGATTTATCCCGCAGCTCTCGCGCCGAAAGAAGCAGCTCGTTTGCCATCGCGATACCGCGACGACGCCATCTTTTCATTACGGGCAGCATGAAAACCCGCTTCAGCCACTTGTTGATGCCCTGTGGCCAAATGAACAGGCTAAACAGTAGAAAAACGACGTACGCCAAGGTCACGCCGTAGGCGCTCCAGAATCCGGCGATCATGCTGGCGCCGATCACGTCCGATTTGCCTTTAAGGGGAGCAAAGATCTCGCCGTGCTCGACGAAAAGGCTGACCGCCGGAAGAATCATGAGGTAGAACACATCGTCCAGGAAAATGATGGTGAAAACGATGGCAGCACTCTTGCCAAAGCGGATTCTTTCCTTGACCAGCATGAATATCGCGGCCGCCGCACCGCCGATCACGGAGGGTGTCACGGCGGCGAAGAACTCCCATAGCAGCATGATTTGCAGGCAGGCACGCCACGTCAGGCGGCGATCGGTGAGACAGCGCAGCTGCCACATATAGGCAACCGTGCGGATCACCATCATCAATAAAGCGAGCGCCAGCCAGCCGAGGGTCGATAAACCCCAATCGATTTTGCCGAGTGCTCGCTTGATGGCAAATTCGCTCGTTGACAGATCGCTGTAGAGCATGTACCAGACGATGCTGAGCCCGAACAAGATCGGCCAGATCGCGCGGCTCGGACTGAACTGGCTCAGGTTTATCCTGCTTTTATCCGTCATCTTGTATCCGTCATCTTGTCAAGTTGACTAAACGCGCGATTAATCGATGGACAGCGCTTAGCTTGAAGAATTCCTCCGCGTCAAGAACATGGCATCGCCATAGCTGAAGAAGCGGTACGCCTGTTCGACTGCGTGTCGGTAGGCCGCCATCACCGGTTCATAGCCGCCAAAGGCGCACACCAATGTTAACAGTGTCGACTCCGGCAAGTGAAAATTAGTGATCATGGCGTCTACGCAGTTGAAGTGGAAGCCCGGCTTGATGAATAGAGCGGTTTCGCCCAGATAAGGCTTGAGCCCTCCTTCCAGAGCCGCGGTCTCGAGCGCGCGAACCGCCGTGGTTCCCACCGCGACCACCCGTTTTCCTCGTTGCCGCGCTAAGTTCACTCGTTCCACCACCGTTTCATCGACCCGACAATACTCGGGATGCATCCGGTGCGCATCGAGATTCTCCACGCGCACCGGTTGGAAGGTGCCGCTGCCCACGTGCAGAGTCAAAAAAGCGGTATCGACACCCTTGGCTTTCAGGCCCTCTAGCAAGCCGTTATCGAAATGAAGACCGGCGGTCGGCGCCGCGACAGCTCCGGGCTGCCGGGCATAAACGGTTTGATAACGCGTGCGGTCGCGATGGTCGTCCTCGATCCGATGGATATAGGGCGGCAGCGGCACCTGTCCGATGATACTGAGCATGGCTTCAACGCCATCCTGACTGTTGAATTCGAGCACGTACAGATCTTTCCGACGCGCCTTCACCTTGCAGCAATAGCCGGCAGTCAGATGGATTTCCACGCCCTCGTTAGGCGTCTTGCTGGCACGCAGGTGAGCCAATGCGCTTCGCTCATTGAGCACCCGTTCGATCAGAATTTCCACTTTTCCACCGGTCGCTTTGTTGCCGAACAGGCGCGCCGGAATCACGCTCGTGTCATTGAAGACTAACAGATCGCCGGTATCCAGGAGGTTGACGAGGTCGGTGAACCGGCGATCTTCTAGCAATGCGGACCTGCCGTCCAAGTGCAACAGTCGACTCGCACTGCGCTCCAACAATGGCTCCTGGGCGATCAGGTGTTCCGGCAGATCGTAATAAAAATCGCTCTTCAACATGGAGCGTGAGGACTGAAGCGGTTGAGACGGCGTGGCATATAGTTTTATGCCGCCGTTTTATTTATACTATCGATTCTTCGCCGAGGTGGCGAAACTGGTAGACGCGCCAGACTCAAAATCTGGTAGTAGCAATACTGTGCCGGTTCGATTCCGGCCCTCGGTACCAGAAAGATTAAGGGCTTGTGAGCAATTGCAAGCCCTTTTTGCAGCGAAGTGAGCGATGGCGCCATCTGCGAGCTGCCAAGGGCGCGGTCCTGGCTCAGCCGGCTTGCTGCGGCCCGCGATCTAGGTTGCGAACCGCAACTCTGCGTCCTTGTCAGCCAGCATGACTGGCTGCTGCACGTCCAGCCGGGCGTGCAGTTGGGCGCCGACCGCATAGTGAATATCGTTCGCGGTCACCGACAGCACCTGCTGGCCGGTTTTCAACTGCAACGTATACAGAATATCGAGGCCCCTGAATACCTTGCCGACGACCGTCGCATTGACAACGCCGTTCTGATCAACGCGAACCTGGTTCGGGCGCAGCAGAATTTCGACCCGCCGCTGGTTAGCCGGGGCGGTGTTTTCGGGCAGTTTGATCTGGCCGAGCGCCGTATCCAGGAAGCCTTCATCGGTTATCCGGGCGGAGAGCACCGCTCCTTTGCCGATGAAGCCGGCGACAAACCGGTTGGCGGGCCGATGGTACAGCGTATCGGCATCACCCCACTGCTGCAGCTTACCTGCCTTAAGGACGCCTATCTCGTCGGCCATGACGAACGCCTCCTGCTGATCGTGGGTGACCAGAATCGTCGTCATGCCCGAGGTTCTCAAAATGCGCCCAAGCTCTTGCGCCAGGTGCTCCCTCAGCATGGTATCGAGATTCGAGAACGGCTCATCGATCAGCAACAAGCGCGGATTCGGTGCAATGGCTCGGGCCAGAGCCACGCGCTGCTGCTGGCCGCCGGACAATTGATGAGGGAAACGATCCCGCATCTCGGGTAGACCGACAAGCTCGAGAACCTCGGCCAGCCGCGCCGACGTTTGCGCAGCGCTCAGTTTGCGCAGGCCGAATGCGACGTTCTGCGCAACGGTCAAATGGGGGAACAAGGCATAATCCTGGAACACGATGCCGATATTGCGCGCTTCGGCTGGTACGAGAGTACGCGCGGTGCTCACCACTCGCCCTTCAATTTCGATTCGGCCCGCAGCCACCGGCTCGAATCCGGCGATAGCCCGCAGCAATGTCGTCTTTCCGCAGCCACTCGGACCCAGGAGGCAGATGATCCGGTTTCTGCTCAGAGCAAACGAGATATCCTTCACGATCATCTGCTTGCCGTAGGCGACGGCAACCTGGCTGAGCGTGAGCACCATTTCGCTCATTTGCGCGCGCCGGAGCCTCGAATCAGCAGAATGACCGGCACCAGCGAGGCGATGACGAGGACAAGCGCCGGCAGCGCCGCCCGCTGCCATTCGCCTTCGGAGGTCATTTCAAAAATCCTGACGGAGAGATTGTCCCAGCCGAACGGGCGCAGCAGCAGAGTAATCGGCATTTCCTTGGCGATGTCGACAAACGCCAACAGCCAGGCGCTGATCAATCCGCCGCGCAACAGCGGAACATGCACCCGGCGCAGCATCGCGGCGCCACGGACGCCGAGACTCAGCGATACCTCTTCCAGGCGCGGCGAAATGCGCTGCATGGCGCTGTCCACCGTGCCGAAACCAACAGCCATGAAACGGACGCCGTACGCCATCAGCAGAGCGAACAGGCTGCCAGCGAACAGCGCGCCGACGTTCATATTCAGCGCCGTCTTGGCCGCCGCGATGATATGATTGTCCAGCCAGGCCAGTGGAATGAAAATACCGACCGACAAAACGGTTCCCGGCAGCGCATAACCTAAGGTGGCAATACGGACGATCGCGGCAGTCTTGATGTCGCCGTGTTTACGCTTGACCCTGCTGAGCAGCAGCGCGGCGGCAACGATCAACGCGGCGCCGGCGCTCGCGCTTACCAGCGTGTTGAGCAAATAACCTCCGAACCGCTCATCGAAATCCGCCGCCCCGCTATGGATGCTCCACAGCAGGAGCTGCGTTACGGGGATCACGAAAGCCAGCGCCAGTATCACGGTGGCCAGGCCGAACGCCAGCGCCGCGCGGGCGCCGCGCAAGCGAATCGGTCTGCCTACCGTCGGCGAACGCATCGATAATGCATAGCGTTGGCGCTTGCGCTGATGACTTTCCAGGCTCAGCACGAAAAGCGCCAGCAACACCAGAAAGGACGCCAGTTGCGCCGCCGTGGGCAAGGAAAAGAGGCCGAACCAGGCTTTATAGATGGCGGTCGTGAACGTCTCGTAGTTGAATACCGAGACCGTGCCAAAATCGGCCAGGGTCTCCATGCCGGCCAATAACGCACCGGCGGCGATCCATGGACGCGCCAGCGGCAGGGAAACCCGGAAAAACTGGCCCCAGGCGGTCTCTCCCATGCTCCGGGCAACCTCCATAAGCCGGCTGGACTGGGTGAGAAAAGCGTTGCGCGCCAGAAGGTAAACATAGGGGTACAAGGACAGGCTGAGTGCCGCGATCAGGCCGCCGCGAGAGCGGATGGCGGGAACCCAGATGCCGTCCCCGAATGCGTGGCGCAGAAAGCTCTGCACTGGCCCTGCGAAGTCGAACAGCCCGACCAGTACAAAGCCTTGCACGTACGCGGGCAAAGCCAGCGGCAAGACCAAGGCCCAATCGAAAAAACGACGGCCCGGAAACTCGCACATCGTGGTGAGCCAGGCTAGCCCCGCGCCCAACGCCACGGTGCCGATCACGACACCCGCCAGCAGCCACAAAGTATTCGCCAGCAGCTCGGGCAACCAGCCGGACACCTGAGACCAGACCGCGACATCGGGCGAAAACAGATTACCCAGTACGACCAGCAGCGGCACCAGTACCAGCAAAGACACCGCCAGGGCGGCAAACCAGCCGAGATCCACGCGCCTTCCCCGGCGAATCCGCATCGGTGGTTCGATTTCGGGCAGCGCTACAGGCAACTTGATTTCGCCGGCATCAGAGGCGATCACGCGCATGCTCGAAATCAGTGATAGCCCGCTCTATCCATCAGACGGATGGCAACGGCCTGGAGTTGGCCCGCCTGGCTGAGATTGTGGGTGTTCTGCTTGAAAGTACCCCAGGCCGCGACGCTCGCATCGGCAGGCACGCGAGGATTGACCGGGTATTCCAGATTGGATGAGGCGAAAATGGCCTGCGCTTCCCCTGAAGACAGCCACTCCAACAAGCTTTTCGCCGCTGCGGGGTGTTTTGCGTAGCGCGTCATGCCGGCGCCCGAGACGTTGACGTGAACACCGCTCGTGGCCTGATTGGGCCAGAACAGCGCCACGGGAAGTGCGGGCTTTTCGCGCAACAGACGGCCGAAATAATAGCTGTTGACCAGGCCGATGTCGCACTGACCAGCCGCGATCGCCTCCAGTACCTGGACGTCGCTGGAAAATACCGGCGCCGCGAGATTAGCTACCCATCCCCTGACGACTTTCTCCGCTTCCGCTTCGCCTATTTCGGCGATCAGCATGGCGACCAGCGATTGATTGTAAACCTTTTTCGACGTGCGCAGGCACAGCTTCCCTTTCCATTGCGGACCCGCCAACGCCTGATAAGTGGATAAATCGGAAGGTTTTACCCGCTGGGTACTGTAGGCCACGGTACGAGCGCGCACAGAAAGGCCGAACCAGTAATTCTCCGGATCGCGCAGGTGCGCCGGCACATTTTCCTGTAAGACCTTGCTGTCGATCGGTTGCAACAAGCCTTGCTGTTTGGCTTGCCACAAGTTGCCCGCATCCACGGTGATCAGCAAATCGGCCGGCGTATTGCTGCCCTCGGCCTGCAGTCGCTGCAGCAGTGGTCCGGCCTCGGCAGTAATGAACTTGATGGTGATGCCGGTCTTCTTGCTGTAGTCGTCGAACAAAGGTTTGATCAGCGATTCGATACGGGCAGAGTAAATTACGATCTCCTGCTTCGCATAGGTAAGCACGGGAAACAAAAGTCCGAGAAACAGAATGCATTTTGCTGATCCAGCAAATCTTCGTATCATTTAGGATCCTGTGCAGAGAATGAATCGGCAACGCCGGTTAGGGTCCGCAGAACCGGCCCATCGGGCGGGGTCAAGTGCGATTGAGAATTATTCTATAGCGCGAACAGCCTGTCCAGCACGGTGAGCCGGTAGCGTTCGAAGACCCCGGAGAAAACCGGAGAGAATTAGGCGCAAATACCGCGTACGGAGATCAGGCGATTCTTCGCCTTCCTCATCTACTGCCGCACGACGTCACTTCCGCAGCAATCGCTCAAAGGCATCGTCTGGCAAATCGGCTAGCCTTTCGACCGTGAGGTCGGCGTGCAGCTCGGCGTGTGTCGTCCTAACGCCGATCGCCCGCATAGCGCCGTGGTGGGCGGCCTCGATCCCTGCCGGCGCATCCTCGACCACGATGCAGCGCGCCGGTGGCACGCCGACCCGCTCGGCTCCCAACAGAAACACCTGTGGATCGGGCTTGCCGCGCTGTACGTCCTCCGCCGAGACGATCGCATCGAAACACGGCCCGATGGCGAGTGTCGCCAGAATCACCTCGATGTTCTGCCGCGGTGCCGCGGATGCCACCACTTGACGCCAGCTGTCGGCGTGCAGCCGCATCAACCATGGCTCGGCCCCCGGCAACAAGTTGATCCCGCGCTCGCGAACCAGTGTCCGGTAAAGCGCTTCCTTGGCGCCGCCGATGCGATCGACGTCCGCGCTCGACAACTCCGGCCCGAAGAAGCGGCGCAGAATCGTGTCGTTGCGCTGGCCGAAGGTAGCGATGAAGTCGGGGTAGCTGAGGTCGTAGTGTTCGCTCGCCAGCGTCTCGCGCCAGGCTAGCCAGTGCTGCTCGGCCGAATCGATCAGCGTCCCATCCATATCCCACAGCACGGCGCGCGAATGCTCATCGCGGTTCATGGCGTGCATTCCGCATCGCGCGGCCCTACGTTCTTCAGCACCCTATTATTTATCCTTTACCGACCTTGCTCGAAGCTAAGTTTCCAGACACCTGTCCAGCAGCGCAACGGGATGCAATACCTCGATTTGCGCGAGCGCCCTGGCGCGCAGGCCAGCGCGCAGATGCAACGCACATCCGACGTTGGAAGTCGCCAGATATGCCGGCTTCACATCTTCGACGCGCTCCAGCACGTCTTCCCGCAAAGCGTGCGCCATGACGGGATGCTCCAGCATATAACTTCCCGCTGCGCCGCAGCATTGCCCCGCGCTGGCTAGTATGAGCACTTCCAGCTCGGGAATTTTCTGCAGCAGGCGAAGCGGGTAATGTTCTGCTTTGAGAACGTTCCTCAGGGTACACGGTGTGTGTAGACAGACACGGGCTTGCAGCGGTTTGAGCGACACGCCGGTCGGCCAGGTCAGTTGCTCCAGAAATTGGCTGATATCCTGAACCTTGCTGGAAAAATCCTTGAGAGGCTTCGTCGCTTCGTGGAGCGGATATTCCTTGAGCGTCGCACCACAGCCGCTGGCAAGGCTGATCACCGCATCCAGTGCCATTCCAGCAAATGCCCGTGCGTTCCACTCCGCCAGTCTAGCCGCCGCCATTTCATGGCCGGCGTGCAGATCCAGAGCTCCGCAGCAGCGCTGTTGGCGAGGCACCGTCACGCTGACTCCCAGCCGTGTCAAGACGCGGATGGCAGCCGTGACGGTCGCCTGGTCGAACAACGATCCCGTACAGCCGATGAATAAACCGGCCCGCGCGACTTCGGTGCCTTGAGCGGGATAAAAATCCAGCGTTGGCGACGGCGCCGCCTTCTCGGGCAATCCCGCACTGAGACCTTCCCATCCCAGAAGTTCTAGCAGACCGCTACGGTCAACCAGCCTCTGCAGCCACGAATCCTGATACTGGCGTAGCACAACGGCGGCGGTGCGGGCTTTTGATCGGCTGCGCAGAACGTTTCTCAAAACGGCGGTCTTGGCTCGTGCCGCCATGGGCTTGGCGCTTTCGCCTATTTCAAAGCGAAATTGATCGACCAGCCGTCCATAGGGCACGTTCGCGGGACAGACTAGTTCACAGTTGCGGCACAGGAGGCAACGGTCGATGTGCTGCACCAGCTTCGGCGTTGCCGCTAGCTGGTCACCTGCCCATCCCTGAATGAGTGCGAGCCGGCCGCGCGGCGATTCGTTTTCATCGAGAGTGTTTCTATAAGTAGGGCAATGGGGCAGACACAATCCGCACTTCACACACAGATCGGTATCCGAAAAATTCTTGTTCAACGGAAGAAACAGTGAAGGGTGACAAAGACATTTACTCTTTGACAATCAGAACGGCGCGCAAGTTGCAACAGAACCGCACGCCGCGCATGATCGGCTAATGCCGGAAATGTCGCATGTCGGTGAATACCATCGCTAGCCCGTGCTCGTC
>CADDZF010000051.1 GCA_902812445.1 Methylococcaceae bacterium
GGCACCTCTTACAAAATCAGTTTCGCGTGAACGCTTAATAGGGGCGGCCCTTTCTTATTTGCAGGTTTATTTACGTTTAACTGTTGTGAGTAAAAAATCGATATCACCACCCCCACCACGATCAGTAGGCGGCCCGGGAATTCTTATCTTCGCTGCCTCAGATCAAGCTCGTTTCGGTCCCGCGTATTTTCCATCACGTTTTTTGCCTGTGGCGTCAGGGTGAGTTTCGCTATAGCCGTCCAGGCGACCATAAACAATAACAAGGCGACCGTGCTGACCAGTAACCGATCGGGCTTTTCCATCCAAAAGAAGATCCATTTCGGCTTGATCATACCGACGATCAAGATAACGAGTGAAAGGATGACCAGAACCTTAAAAAAAACCACCATTTATGATTCCCTCCCTCAACCAGCTAACGTCGAATCATTAAACAGCATATCGGGTAAATGCACCAGGTTTGCCTGCCTCGCTGACATCGATCACGCGGTTGCTGCGGTAAAGAACCTGATCCTCATGCATCGCGGTCGCGATGAGCGAAGGCGTAAATGAAGACCGCTGGGTGCCTAGGAGAGTTCACGAAGCGCATGCAGCGAGGTTCGCTTCAAGGACTGGCGGAATTGGCCCAAGCGAGCCGTTGGCTGGGTCGTGGCGCGAGGCGAGCTTGGTTTTTCGATTCAACGCCTCCGCATAATCGATCCTGCGAGCAGTCGCTCGCCAATTGGGGGCGGTAACGCTACCATCCAGCGCCTAATCTTTCACCCCAGAGCCGTGATGATGCTCGCTGAATACCCGCATGTTCTTCGGCCGCACGAACACCTGTTCGCCTTTCTGCACCGCGTGTACTTCATCCTCATACCGTTCCCTCGGCATCTCGGCTTCCAAAGTGCCGTGGCCGTCCAGGCGCTCCAGCTGCAGACGAATCACGCTGCCTACCCGGCGAACGTCGCGTACCCAGGCGCGGACTGCCTGGCTGCCGTCGGGCCGGCGCAAAACCTCGAGCTCGTGCGGCCTTACATAGAAAATGGTGGCTGAAGCACCCGCATTGAGCTGTCCACGCGCTTTGAGCTCCGCTTCGCCGATATGGGCCTGATCCTCGTGCACACGGCCGTGGAACAGGTTGACATCGCCTAGAAACTGATACACGAAAGGCGTCGCTGGATGATCGTAGACTTCATCGGGAGTCCCAATCTGCTCGATCTGACCTTGGTTGAGAACCACGATCCGGTCGGCCACCTCCAGCGCCTCTTCCTGATCGTGGGTGACGAATACGCTGGTCACGTGCAGTTCATCATGCAAGCGGCGCAGCCAGCGGCGGAGATCCTTGCGGACCTTGGCGTCCAGTGCGCCGAACGGTTCGTCCAGCAGCAGCACTTTTGGCTCGACGGCCAGCGCCCGCGCCAAGGCGATGCGCTGGCGCTGGCCGCCGGAAAGCTGGGCAGGATAGCGCTGCGCGAGCCAATCGAGCTGAACCAAACTGAGCAAATCGTGGACTTTGCGCTGAATCTCCTTCTCCGCGGGACGTTGTGCCCGGGGTCGTACGCGCAGTCCGAAGGCGATATTTTCAAACACCGTCATGTGCCGGAACAGGGCGTAATGCTGGAACACGAAACCGACCTGCCGCTCGCCAACGTGCCGGCGCGTGGCATCTTCCCCATCGAACAGAATCGTCCCTGAATCGGCCGCATCCAGCCCCGCGATAATGCGCAGCAACGTGGTCTTGCCGCAGCCTGAGGGGCCCAGCAACGCGACCAGCTCGCCTGCCTCAACTTCGAGACTCACGCCCTTGAGCGCAGTGAAACCGCCGAACGTTTTGACGATGTTGCTAATCGCGATGCTCATGATGGATTCTCTTGTTGCTGGGTTGTAAATTGTTCCTTTAGACGCCACTCGAGGAAGCTTTTGGCCGCCAGCGTGAGCAGGGCCAGGAAAGCCAGCAAGGAAGCCACGGCGAACGCCGCCGCGCTATTGTATTCGTTATAGAGGATCTCGACGTGCAGTGGCAGCGTGTTGGTGAGGCCGCGAATATGGCCGGAAACCACCGACACGGCGCCGAACTCTCCCATCGCCCGTGCGTTGCAGAGAATCACGCCGTAAAGCAGCCCCCACTTAATGTTGGGCAGCGTGACCCGCCAGACCGTCTGCAGCCCGGATGCCCCCAGCACTAGCGCCGCTTCCTCTTCTTCGGTGCCCTGTGCCTGCATGAGCGGGATCAGTTCACGGGCGACAAAAGGAAAGGTGACGAAGATCGTCGCCAGCACGATGCCAGGCACGGCGAAAATGATCTGGATGTCGTGTGCCGCCAGCCAGGGCCCGAGCCAGCCCTGCAGACCGAACAGGAGCACATAGATCAAGCCGGAAACCACGGGTGAAACCGAAAACGGCAGGTCGATCAGCGTGATGAGAACACTCTTGCCGGAAAATTCGAATTTCGCGATCGCCCAGGCCGCGGCGATACCGAATATCAGATTGAGCGGTACCGCGATGGCGGCGACCAGCAGCGTCAGCTTGATGGCAGCGAACGCCATGGGCTCGGTCAAGGCATCGAAATAAGCCGCGATGCCCTTGCTGAAGGCCAGGCTGAAAACGGTGGCCAGCGGTATCAGGAGAAAGCCGGTCAGGAAAGCCAGCGCCAGCCCTGTCAGCAGCCAGCGCACCCAGAGTGGCTCCGTGTCGACCCGGGCCGGGGGATGGGTCTTGCCGTTAAATCTCGGCCGGGGCACCGCAACGCTTGCAGCCATGATCAATGCTCCTTAAATCAAGAGGAGAAAAAACGATCGATGAAGATCCGCCACTCGTTTGAGCCGACTTTAGCGGTATCCCGGCTGAGCGTCCTCATGGTCTCTCCGCGATCGGCGCCGCCGGATTCGGGCGTGCATGAGCCCGAGCGAAACCTGGCTTGTCGACGACCGGCTCGTGGCCTCCGGAAGATGCCGAAGCGCTGCGCCGGCTATGGCTCCACCACTGCAGCCCATTTATGACGAGCAACAGCGTGAATGAGATCACCAGCATCGAAACGGCGATCGCCGTGGCGCCGGCGTAATCGTACTGTTCGAGCTTGGTGATGATCAAAAGCGGGGTGATTTCAGAGACCATTGGCCGGTTGCCGGCGATAAAAATCACCGAACCGTACTCGCCGACTGCCCGGGCGAACGCCAGCGTGAAGCCGGTCAAGAGGGCCGGCCAAAGGCTTGGAAAAATGACCCGCAGAAAGGTCTGCAGCCGACTCGCACCAAGACTCGCGGCGGCCTCCTCGAGTTCACCATCGAAATCTTCCAGGATCGGCTGTACCGTCCGCACCACGAACGGCAGCCCGATGAAAGTCAGGGCCACCAGCACGCCGAGCGGCGTATAGGCGACCTTGATCCCGAACGCTTCGAGGCTATGGCCGATCCAGCCGTTGCGGGAATAGACTGCCGCCAGCGCAATGCCGGCCACGGCGGTCGGCAGCGCGAACGGCAGATCGACCAGCGCATCCACCAGGCGCTTGCCGGGAAAGCGATACCGTACCAGCACCCAGGCGACGAGCAGGCCGAACACCACGTTGATCGCCGCCGCCAGCAAAGACGCGCCGAAACTCAGGCGGTAGGAAGCCAGCACGCGGGGTGAAGTCACGGCTTCCCAAAAGTGTTCGGAGCCCAGTGACAGACTTTTCAGAAATGTCGCCGACAACGGGATCAATACGATCAGGCTGAGATAAAGAACAGTAAAGCCAATGGCCAGGGAAAAGCCGGGAATTACGCTGTATTTCTTATGTGCCAAAGCTGTCATCGGTCTTCGAGTTCATCTGTATAGCCGGTAAAAATACCGCAAGAGAGATATTCTTAAAAAGAATAAAATATTGTATTTATATTCCTTATTGTCTTAATAGGTCTCGATCCGGATAGAACCCCAGCCATGTGGGACATGGATAGTGATACTGCGCCATCTTTAAGCGCCAGCGGCTCGCTTCGTGACCAGGCAGTCGGCGAAGGCGGCGCACACCACGCCAAACGGAATATAGCCGGCGTAACCCAGAACCGGCATGGCGAACAGCTTGAAGCGCTGTACATAGGAGACGGAATATTCCCAGTGCGCGAGGCTTCGCGAGTTCCACATCTCCCAGAAGAGACCACAGATCAAACCGGCGAGGACCATGATCCACACGCGTCGCCAATCTCCGCTCGCCAGTGTGGTGAACAGCAGCGGTTCAATGCCAGTTATTTTCTGCAAGCCGGAAATGATGCACAGCGGCGCCAGCCAGAGCAGGGGATAGAGAGCAGCCGGGTACATGGCGATACCGATCAACCCCAGCGAACCCAGTAACAGCGCGAGCCAGCCATGCTGAAGCGAAAAATCCACCTCGATGCGCCAAAAGCGATCCAGCCCCGCGCTGATGCGCGGATACGCTGCGAGCCATTCGGCGGTACCCAGTACCGCTGGCAACACCGTCGAAAATGGCAACGAGGCCTGAAGGAAATAATCCAGCGGGCCTAGCTCGCTGATGCCGGCGTAATACCAGTTGCCGGCGAAGCGGTTGAGAAATTCAAATCCCCACCAGAACAGGGCGCTGAGAGGGAAAAGCAGGAAAAAAAAGCGCGTGCGATCGAGCAGCATGCAGTGCCCGGTGCGCTGCATGCTCAACGCATTGACAATGACGATGTAAGCGATCCACAGCGGGGTGAACGTATGCACCTGCAAGGGCCGGAACCAGGCGAAACGGCTCCAGGCCAGGAGCCAAGCAAGTATCAGCAGAATGAGCGCGAGCCACCCCCAGAACGGGAAGCGAGCCGCTTCAGGCGGCTCCACGACAAGAGTCCGTCTCGCGCGAACGACCCTTGCGACAAACGGCGCGACACAAGCATAGACGAACAGCGCGATGGCGCTGAATACCCACCACGAGAATGGCTTCGGCTGCAGAGGCCGCGGGTGTGGCGGGAAGTCGAGATAAGGTGCGAGCGGTTCGCCCTTCAGCCAGATTCCCAGCAGGGGCAGCGCGATGAGGAGAACGGGATAAATCAAGATCGGCAAGAATCTCGGCATGCCTTCGAGCATCATCAACGATGGAAAAGTGAAGCAGGCGCGCATCGAGCGATGAACGCCCGAAAGCATGAGGCGCTGCAAAAAAGTACGCGCTAAAGGACTCCCCGCCGATGGCGGGACAGAATCTTGACCCGATCCCAAACGCACCGGCTCCGCTGCATAGAAGTTGGGCAAACCCGCCCTTCGCCAAGCTCAGGACAAAATCCGTGCATGGGCCGAGTAAAGTTTGAAAATTGATGAGGCTTCTTTAACCTCATCATCCATCGGGCAGACAATCGAAGGCAGCCACGTCAGCCGGCTCCAGCTTCAGGTTCAGGGCTCTCATGCTGTCTTCAATACTGCTCACCTGACTGGCGCCGGGAATCGGAATGACATGCTCGCTTTTCGCCAGCAGCCAGGCAAGCGCGACACAGTAGGCGGAAGCCTGGTACTTTCCAGCCAATCGGGCCAGCAGCGGATTTTCGGGCAGGCGGGTATGTTTGTAGTAGCCGCCAACCGGGCTGTAAGCGATATAGGTTATGCCGCGCTTTCCGCAATAGTCGATCAATCCTGACTTGAAGTCGCGTTTATCGAACGGATTGCAGCGATTCTGCACCGAGACGATGGGCGCCCGCTGCGAAGCCGCCTCGAGCGTGGCAAGGTCGACGTTGGAGAGCCCTATATGGCGGATCTTGCCGTCGTCGCGCAGGCGGATCAAGGCATCGAGTGAAGGTTCCAGACCGATTTTTGGGTCGATGGCGTGCAACTGATACAAATAAATACAGTCAGTGCCGAGAGCCTGCAGGCTGCGCTCGCAGGATTCGCGCAGCCATTGCGGATCGCCGTCCACGATCCAGTTTCCGCCGGGGCGCCGCAGACCTCCTTTAGTGGCGACAACCGTTTCATTCCGTTTGCCCAATCGATCCAGCGTCTGGGCGATTAATCGCTCATTATGGCCGATGTCGTCGTCATCGAGACAATAGACATTTGCGGTGTCGATAAAATTACCGCCCAGGCTGGTGAACGCCTCGATGACTTGGATCGCCTGCTCTTCACTGGGCCTATGCCTGAGCGACAGGGGCATGGCGCCCAAGCCGATGGCGGTGACTTTGGCGCCGGTCTTGTCGATTTCTCTTTGCATGAGCTACCTCGCGGGTGGTTTAGCGTTAGCTCACCACGGATCGGCCGAGCAAGCAAGCGCTACATGCATGAGCCTCAGCATCTTTTACGGCGAAGCCGCGCCCGGGAACGACCGGGTCACCCGGCTAGCCTCGAAACGCTTACGATCAGCTGACCATTTAGTCTCGCCAGGGAATCGACTAAAGTATCAAGCCGCCGCTGCCCTGATCCCCGGGACAGCGAGTACGGCCGGTCCTTTTCCGCTAGCAGACGTGAAGCCACCATGCAGCGCTACCGCAGCGTTCCCGAGAATTCCACCACCATGCCGCCCGGCATTCCGTTCATCATCGGCAACGAGCTGGCCGAGCGTTTCAGCTACTACGGGATGCGGGCGATTCTGGTCGTGTTTATGACCCAGCACTTGACGAATGCAGCGGGCAGGCCCGACTTGATGAGCGAGGAGGAAGCGACGGGCTATTTTCATCTGTTCGTTTCCGCCACCTATTTCACGCCGTTGCTGGGCGCGATATTGGCAGATGGCTTGCTGGGCAAGTACCGCACGATCATTATCCTGTCGCTGATTTATTGCCTCGGCCATTTTGTCCTGGCGCTGGATGCCACTCGTTTGGGCCTGCTGGCGGGCCAATCGCTCATCGCCCTAGGTGCGGGGGGCATCAAACCCTGCGTATCCGCTCACTTGGGAGATCAGTTCGGCGTTTCCAACCAGTCTCTGCTGAGTCGGGTCTACAGCTGGTTCTATCTGGCGATCAACTTGGGCGCCTTTACTTCCATGCTCGTCACCCCCTGGCTCTTGCAGAGGTACGGCGCTGCCCCCGCCTTTGCCGTGCCGGGCCTGCTGATGCTGCTAGCGACCGTTATTTTCTGGCTCGGACGTCATCGCTTCGTCCATATTCGGCCGGGCGGCCTCGCGTTCGTGCGGGATACCTTGAGCGGCGAAGGCTTGCGCACACTCGCGCGACTGGCGGCCATCTATTTGTTTCTCGCGATGTTCTGGGCTCTGTTCGATCAGACCGGCTCGTCCTGGGTGCTGCAGGCGCAAAAAATGGATCGCATGGTTCTAGGTTACGAGATCCTGCCTTCCCAGATGCAGGCCGCCAATCCGCTGTTGATCGTGATCCTGGTGCCGCTGTTCAACCGCTGGGGCTATCCGGCGCTCGCTCGCTTCATTGAGCCGACTGCTCTCAACAAGATGTCCGCGGGTCTCGCGCTGACGGTGCTGTCCTTCGCGCTGGCGGCGTGGATTCAGACTCGCATCGATGAGGGATTAACGCCCACTATCGGCTGGCAGCTGCTGGCTTATCTGTTCCTCACCGCCGCCGAGGTCATGGTGTCCATCACCGGCCTCGAATTTTCCTACACCCAGGCCCCCAACACGATGAAATCTTTCGTCATGTCGTTTTACATGGCTTCGGTAGCAACCGGCAATCTGTTCACCAGCGCCGTCAACTTCACTATCCAGGGCGCCGACGGCAGCAACTATCTGGACGGCGCCCTGTATTTCTGGTTCTTCACGGCACTCATGGCTATCACCGCCCTCTTGTTCATTGCTTATAGCCGCCGTTATCGCGAGCAGCGCTACGTCCAGGGCGCTTGACGGCTCTATTATTCCTATTCCGGCCCGAAAATACCCTCCTGGTATTTCGGGCCATCGCCAAGGCCGGTACACGCCCAGCCTTGGCTCACGCGGCTTGGCGCCGCGCCGGGCATCCCTGACCCGGGATAACTCGGCCTATTTAAGGGCCGGGTTAATAGCTGCTGACGACCGCCTCCGCTACTCCGCGTAGGCTGCGCCCTCGCCGCGCGGATCACTGGCGGCGCTGACCCGATTGCCCGCTTTATCCCAAAGAACGGCCTGCATGTCCCCATAGCGAAACCGCGTTTCCAGCAGACGATGCCCCAGCCGCTCCAGGCTGTACCGCTCTTCCGGCCCGAGAGCGCCCGGCTCGTACTCCACCACGTCGGGCCGATACTGGTGATGAAAGCGCTTCGCCGCGACCCAGGCATGAGGCCCGCCTCCGCGCGCGAAGTCGAGCACGGCCAGCAAGACCATGGAAACGATGCGGCTGCCGCCGGGCGTTCCCAGCACGGCGAGGCGATCCTGCGTCTCCAGCATCGTCGGCGACATGCTGGACAGCATGCGCTTGCCGGGAGCGATCGCGTTCGCCTCTCCGCCGACCAGTCCATAAACGTTGGGGCTTCCGGGGCTGACGGCGAAATCATCCATCTCATCGTTGAGCACCACGCCGGTGCCCGGAGGAACAAAGGCGGAGCCGAACGAATAGTTGATGCTGAGCGTAGCGGCCACTGCGTTGCCTTCACGATCGATGATGGAGAAGTGGGTGGTATTCTGGCCTTGGGACGCAGCTTCCCGCGCGCCGAACAGATAGTCGCTCGGCAGCGCGCGATCGGGCCGGATGGTAGCCCGCAGGCCGGCCGCGTAGTCGAGGCTGAGCAGTCGCCGGGTGGGAATGGTGACAAAGCCCGGATCGCCCAGATAAAGGTCGCGGTCGCGATACGCCCGGCGCAGGGCTTCGATCACCAGATGACGCTCGCTGACTGAATCCATGCGGTTCAGCGGATAGGCGGACAGTATATTCAGGGCCTCCAACAAGGCGATGCCGCCGCTCGAGGGAGGCGCTGCGCTGGTCAGCCTGATCGCGCCGTATTCACCCCGTATCGGTTGTCGCTCGATGGCTCGGTAGGTCGAAAGATCTTCGAGCGACCAGATGCCGCCGGCGGCGCGCACTCCGGAGACCAGCCGCCGGGCGATTCTGCCGGCGTAGAAACCGGCGCGCCCCTGCGCCGCGATTTCTCGCAGAGTTGCCGCCAGATCCCTCTGCAGCAGCCGAAAGCCGGGTTGGGGCGCTCGTCCGCGGTGCAAAAAAATGGTCTGCGCCGCTTCCGATCTCCGCAATGCGTCCTCCCGCGCGTTTGCCGACCGGACATACCGCTCGCCAACCGGAAAGCCTCGTTCGGCGTAACGGATCGCGGGGCGAAGGTCCCATTCCAGCGGTAGCCGGCCGTAGCGCTGCGCCAGATGATCCAGCGCGGCAGGCAGGCCCGGAATGGCCGCTGCCAGCGGCCCGTCGATGGACAGGTGCTCGATGGGCTTGCCCTGGCTGTCTAGATACATGTGCGCACGCGCCGCCAAAGGCGCGGTCTCGCGGCTGTCGAGCATGATTTGCTGGCCCGTATCGCCGTGACGCAGCAACCAGAAGCCGCCACCGCCCAAGCCTGAACTGAATGGCTCGACCACCGCCAGGGTAGCCGCGACCGCGATGGCGGCGTCAAAAGCGTTGCCGCCCTGCGCCAGCGTGGCAAAGCCGGCTTGGGTCGCCAGGGGATGGGCACTGGCGATGGCCGCCTGTGGCGGTCCGGCCAAGGCCGTGCCGTACAGCCATATCACGCAGAGCAGAATCAGGCCGCAGCAGCGGACCCGGCGGCCACGTGGCGCGCGCGGGGCGCGGCTTAATGAATCATCCAGGGGCATGCAGTGGAGGCGAAGTAACGGGAACTCACGCAAAAGCACGCTGTCGCCGCCCTGCGCGTACCTCTTGCAAAATGAGCCGGCAGGGAACCGCCCCGTCTTCAAGCGGCGGCATCGCGCGGACCGCCGAGCCAGTTCGACAGCACCTTCAAAAACAGCGCCGTACCGATACCCCATGTGCCATTGATCAGAAAGGCGGTGAACAGTAAGGATGGACGCCAGCCGCCGCCTACGGGCTGGCCCTTGAGCGGAAGAACGATCAGCAGGGCCACGAGCGAGGGCAGGATGGCGCCAAAGAGAAAAGCCATCATCCAGTAGCGGTGATCACGCGGAAAACGACTTTCGATTAGCACGAACAAGATACCCCAAACGCCACCCCAGAACGCCAGCGAGAATACCGCCGGTACGCCGAGCGGTTGGGTCGCTGTCATGGAGAACGGTCCGAATGGCGCCACGCCCATCGCCCACAGCAGCGCTAGCGTCAATTGGTGGAAAACGAGCGTAGCGAGAAAACCGGCGACAAAGCCGCCGATCCACTGCCGTGTCGTTAAACGGGGAAGTCGGTCATTATGAGCCATGTCGGATCTCCTGCGTGATGGGACGGACTGCGCCTCGTCACGCATCATGTCGGCGACGGACACAATCAACCAGCGGTGGAACAGCTCGCCGGGAATCCTACTACCATTGTCACGCCTCTGGCAAAGACTGTCTGCGGCCAAACCGATTCGCCGCTATAATGAGCGGCCCAAATGCGACTAGCGAGTGCATCTATCCGTGCCATAAAATACCTCTCGTTCGCGACCATGGCCCATCCCGGCCAGACTCGCGCCGACCGATCTCGCTTCTCAATGCATCATCCCATGTCTTTAGATCTCGCCGTTGCCGCATCGCCGATTCCGGCCAACACCGAAAGTAACCTGACAGACCGGTGCGACCGGCTGCAAGCGCCCCCGCTGAGCCTTTACATCCATATTCCGTGGTGCCTACGGAAATGCCCGTATTGCGATTTCAACTCCCACACCGCGAGCGAAAGCCTACCGGAAAAACGGTATATCCGCGCGCTTCTCGCCGATCTCGATCAGGACTTGGCGCTGGTGGGCAATCGTGAGCTCCGCAGCATCTTCATTGGCGGCGGCACGCCTAGCCTGTTCGGCGCGAAATCCATAGCCGAGCTACTCGTCGGAGTCCGCGCTCGACTGAATGGCGCTGCGGACATGGAAATCACGCTGGAAGCCAATCCCGGCACGGTGGAGAGCGGGAAATTCGAGGCATTTCGCGCGGCGGGCGTCAACCGGCTATCCATCGGCGTTCAGAGTTTCAACAATGCACATCTGCGGGCGCTCGGGCGCATTCACGACGGCGATCAGGCGCGAGTCGCCGCACAGGCCGCGCGCACCGCAGGCTTCGTCAACTTCAACCTGGATCTGATGTTCGGCCTGCCGCGACAACGCATCGAAGAGGCGCTGACCGATGTCCAGACCGCGATCGGTCTGGGACCTACGCATTTGTCGCTGTATCAGCTCACGCTGGAACCTAACACGCTGTTTCACCGGCATCCGCCTCGCTTGCCGGCGGAGGAGACCGTCTGGCGCATGCAGCGGAAGTGCCAAGCGCTGTTGGCGGAACGCGGTTACGCGCAGTACGAGATTTCCGCCTATGCCAGATTCGGCCGGCGCTGTGCCCATAACCTCAACTACTGGCGTTTTGGCGATTATCTCGGCATCGGCGCCGGCGCCCATGGCAAGATCACGGACCTCAAGCGGCAGGCCATTAAGCGCCTATGGAAGGTCAAGCATCCCAGGCATTATCTCGAAACCGCCGGGACGCCCGAAAGCCTCGGCGGGGCAGCGGCGGTTCCCAAAACCGATCTTCCTTTGGAGTTTTTGATGAACCATTTGAGGCTTCGCGAAGGCTTTGCCGCCGGCGACTTCGGCAAGCGCACAGGGCTTGCGTTTGCCGTGCTGGAACCAAAGCTTTCCGCCTGCGTCGAACGAGGGTTACTGGAACGCCGTAACGGGCATATTCGCTGCACCGACGATGGCTGGAATTTTCTGGACAATATATTAGAAGAGTTCGTTTCGGAGGCTTCATCGCCTTGACTCCGTACCTGGTGAGTGCACTGTTCAAGTGGTCGTTTTTTCAGGCTCAATCGGAGCGACCGGCGCAGCACGTGGCCGACGAAGCCGTGGAGGTATCGCTCGGCAGCCTGCTCCAGCTCAGCCGCCCAGCCGCCGGCGTGTCCTTGCATCGATCCGCCATCCGGGCGCTGCAAAGCGGCGGTTATCTCGCGCGCTTCCGCGGCCGCGGCATGGAATTCGATGAAACCCGGCTATACAGCGCGGGCGATGACATCCGCAGCCTTGACTGGAAAGTCACCGCGCGAACCGGCAAGCCACATACCAAATTGTTCCGCGAGGAGCGCGAGCGCCCCGTTTTCTGCTCGGTTGACTATCGAGCCTCGATGTTTTTTGCTACCCGCGGCGCGTTCAAGTCGGTGCGCGCAGCGCAGCTCGGCGCCCTCCTGGCCTGGAGCGCGCACCACCACGGCGATCGCATCGGCGGGCAGTTGTATTCCGAAACACACACCGCGGAATTCAAACCGCAGCACGGTCAGCTCGCGGTTCTGCATCTGCTGAAAACCCTGGCGGACGCGCGCCAGGGAACGAATGCCAGCCGCCGCGGCGTGCCGGCCGGGGCAGCGCTCCAGCAAGCGCTGGAACGCCTAAGCCTGCACGCGCGGCCAGGCAGCCTGGTGTTTTTGTTCAGCGATTTCCGCAAGCTGAATCAGGCGGGCGAGTCCAGCCTGATCCGGCTGGCGCGCCATTGCGACGTGGCCACGGTCCTGATCTACGATCCATTGGAATCCCGGTTGCCGCCCACCGGACACTATCGCTTCAGCGACGGCACGCGCGAGATCGCGTTCGACAGCGCCGATTCCCGCACCCAGGCGCATTACCGAGAGCGTTTCGAGCAACGCTGCGATCGACTGACGTCTCTCGCCCGCCGCCACCGTATGCGCTTCATCGCCTGCTGCACGACAGATGACCCGGTGCAAGTCCTGCAGCGAGCCATGCAATCTCGTTGAACCCGGCGGCCATGCACCCGGAGCCACTGCCGTTGCGCGATATCCACCTGCCGCCGCCCGTGAGCTGGTGGCCCCCGGCGCCCGGCTGGTGGGGGCTGCTGGCGATCGCCGTAGCACTGGTCGCTCTGTCGCTCTGGCTGCGGCATCGCCTGAGGCGCTCGACGGTAAGAAGAACCGCCTTGCGCGAGCTGGCCGCCCTGGAGCGCGATCCCGCGCTGTCCCCGAGCGAACGGCTACAGCGGCTCTCCACCCTCCTTCGCCGTGCCGCCCTTAGTATCTACCCGCGCGATGAGGTGGCTGGATTGACCGGCGATGACTGGCTGCACTTTCTGGACCGCGCGATGGACACGCGGCAGTTTAGCCAGGGCGCCGGTCGGCTGTTGCTGGAAGCGCCTTACCGTGCGTTCATCGCCGCAGACGATAGCGCCAAGGAAGGCGCTATCTTGTTCGCCCTGTGTCGGCAATGGATCAGCCAGTTGCCGGCCAAGCGCCGATGATCGAGTTCGCCTGGCCCTGGATTTTCGCTTGCGTGCCGCTTCCCTGGCTGTTTCGTCGGCTGCTGCCGGTGGCCGAGCCAGCTGATGCCGCGCTACGCGTTCCCTTTCTGGAGGATATCGACCCGCCCATGCAGGGTCGGCCGGCCGGTCTCCCCCGCGCATGGACCTACTGGCTGGGGTGGATCGCCTGGGTGCTGCTGGTAGCGGCGAGCGCGCGTCCGCAATGGCTGGGCGAGCCGGTGGAGCAGGCGATCAGCGGGCGAGATCTGATGCTGGCGGTCGATTTGTCCGGTAGCATGCAGATGGAGGATTTCATTCTAGACGGCGAGCAGGTCGACCGCCTGACGGCCACCAAGCGGGTCGCGGGGCAGTTTCTCGATCAGCGGGTGGGCGACCGCATCGGCTTGATTCTATTTGGTGACCGCGCTTATCTCCAGGCGCCCCTGACCTTCGACCGCAAGACCGTGAAGACTTTGCTGAACGAAGCAGTCATAGGCCTGGCCGGTGAAAAAACCGCCATCGGCGACGCCATCGGGCTTGCCGTCAAACGGCTGCGCGGCAATCCCGTCGACCAGCGCGTGCTGATTCTGATCAGTGACGGCGCCAACACCACGGGAACGATATCGCCCCTGAAGGCCGCGGAACTCGCGGCCGGGGCGGGGCTCAAGATCTACACCATCGGCATCGGCGCTGATGAAATCCTGGTGCGCGATCTGTTCGGTACGCGGCACGTCAATCCTTCCGAGGATCTGGACGAGAAAGCCATGCGGTCCATCGCGACGACGACCGGCGGACGCTATTTCCGCGCTCGCGACAGCGAGGAACTGGCGAAAATCTACGTGTTATTGGACAGACTGGAGCCGGTCGAGCGGGACACGCGTTATTTCCGGCCGCGGATCGAGCTTTTTCCCTGGCCACTGGCGGCCGCTCTGGCGCTGTCCGGCGGTTTGGCGTTCGCCAGGATCATGAGTGCAGAGCTTATCCGGAAATGATCCCAAGACCCAACTCTGCCGCGCCGGTACGCCACTCGCCTGAGGTTGGCATGCGAACGGGGATCACGCCTCTCCTGAAGCAACCCGCGGGATACAATCATGACTGATTTCCACTTTCTGCGGCCGCTCTGGCTGTTCGCCTTCATTCCGCTCACGGTGCTGATCGGGCTACTGATCCGGCGCCGGGCAAGCCCAAGCGTGTGGGCGAGAGTTTGCGATGAACGGCTGCTACCCTATATATTGCTGCAACCGGCCGGACGGGCGGCACACTGGCCCGTCGTTCTGTTCATGCTGGGCGGCGCGTTCGCCATACTGGCACTGGCCGGGCCGACCTGGGAGCGCCTGCCCGTGCCGGTGTTCCGCAACCAATCGGCGCTGGTGATCGTGCTGGATCTCTCGCTATCGATGGACGCCGCTGATATCAAGCCGAATCGCCTGGAGCGCGCACGTTACAAGATCGCCGATATCATTCATCTGCGCCGGGATGGCCAGAACGCGCTGGTCGTTTATGCGGGCGACGCCTTTACCGTGACCCCGCTGACGGACGATGGCGAAACCATCATTTCTCAACTCTCCGCCCTCGCCACGTATCTGATGCCAGAGCAGGGCAACCGCCCCGGAAACGCCTTGCACCTGGCCGCCCGCCTGCTTCGGCAGGCAGGCTTGCAATCCGGCGATATCCTATTGATCACCGACAGCGTGGACTTTGACCGGACGAGCGCCGTGGCGCGTGAACTCAAGGTGCAGAGCTACCGGGTATCCGTGCTCGGCGTCGGCACTTCGGAAGGTGCGCCGATTCCCATGCAGGAGGGCGGCTTCGTCGAAGACGAGCACGGCCGTATCGTCATTCCCCGACTGCAAACGACCTCTCTCAAGCAACTCGCCGCGGCGGGCGGCGGCGCCTACTACACGGTGACCACTGGCAATGGAGACGTGACCTCGTTGCTCGCTTTCATCGACCGGCGCGCTCGGGAAGAACAGCGCTCGGAAGACGCTCTGCAAATCGAGCGCTGGGAGGAAGCTGGGCCGTGGCTGCTGCTTGGCCTGCTGCCCCTGGCGGCGCTGGCGTTCCGACGCGGCTATCTGGCGTGCCTGTTGTTTTTCGCCCTGCAGGCACCGGATTCCGCCCAAGCGCTTGACTGGAGCACGCTGTGGCGAACGCCGGATCAGGCGGCGCAAAAAGCGTTTCAGCAAGGCGATTACGGACGCGCAGCGGACGCCTTCGAGCAGCCGGCCTGGAAAGCGGCCGCCGAATACAAATCCGGCCACTATGAGGAGGCCGCTAAAACGCTCAACGCACTGAACACCAGCGACAGCCATTACAACCGGGGCAATGCACTGGCTCAACTGCGGCGCTATCCCGAAGCCATCGAAGCGTATGACCAGGCGCTGCAGCTAGACCCAGACAATCAGGACGCGCGGGCCAACAAGGAACTGGTGGAAAAAGCGCTGCGGCAGCCGCGACAGCAACCCGAACGACGCGCGCAACCGCCGCAGCAGCGCGAAGAGCAGCCGGATCACGACGCCCCTCAGTCTCTGCAAGGCCAACAAGGCCAATCGCCGCAGGATCGGGAGAACAATGGACAAGCTTCCGACGCTCAAGCGGCGGCACAAAACGACAACTCAGCCGGCGCAGGCTCAAAGCCCGATCAGCCGGAAGGGGCCTCGGAGCAGGCGCGGCAGGCGCCGAACGCAGAGCCCGAACCAGGCCGCATCGGAAACGCCGAGCCGAAGAACGGGCAGAAGCCCGTTACGAGCGATGCCGAAAACACCAGCCAGGACGAGGCCCAACAGGCCAACGAGCAGTGGCTCAGACGGATTCCGGACGATCCCGGTGGGCTTCTCAAGCGCAAGTTTTATTACCAATACCAGCAAAGGCAGCGGCAGCGGCGCCAGCCAGGAGAGGAAAAATGGTGAGGCCGTGTGGCCATGCACTGGCCCTTGCGCTGTGCGCCTTATCGCTGTTGTTCGCCTGCGCCGCGGCGGCCAGTGTCAGCGTTACCCTCGAGCCGAATCCGGTGCATCTGGACGAGTCGTTCAGCGTGGTGTTCAAAGCCGGGAAAGCGCCCGACGGCGAACCGGATTTCAGCCCGTTGAAGAAAAGTTTCACCATCCTCGGCCAATCGCGTAGCAGCCATATCTCCATCATCAACGGCGATTATAACAAGACCATCGAATGGACATTGACGCTCATGGCGAAGCGGGAAGGCCAATTGACCATTCCACCGATCGCCTTCGGCAACGACCGCAGCGAGCCGGTCACGGTAACGGTCGCAGGCGGCGCGGTCGCCGATGCCGGCAGAGACGCCGAGGTTTTCCTGGAAGTCGAGGCCGAGCCGAAAAATCCTTACGTGCAGGCGCAGATCCTCTATACCGTGCGCGTCCTGGTTCGGCGCGGCGCCAGCCTCAACAGCGCCGATCTGAGCGAACCCTCGCTGGCCGACGCCTTGATCGAAAAGCTGGGCGATGACAAGAGCTACGCGGCTTCCCGAGAGGGACTCGGCTACCGGGTGATCGAGCGCAAGTACGCCATTTTCCCGCAGAAGAGCGGTCCGGCGGTCATCGAACCGATGGTGCTGGAAGCGCAACTCTCCGCGGGCGGCCACTCGGTGTTCGACCGCTTTTTCAACCACCTGCCCTCACGCACCCTTCGCGTGCGTTCGGGCGCCGTCCCGCTGCAGGTGAAAGCCGTGCCCGCCGCCTTCACCGGCAAGCGCTGGCTGCCGGCGAGCAAGCTGGAACTGGAAGAAGCTTGGTCGAAATACCCGCCGCAGACCACCGCCGGTGAGCCCATTACGCGAACGCTCAGCCTCAAGGCAGAGAGCGCGACCGTGGGACTATTGCCCGAGCTGGCGCCGAAGCTGCCGGCGAGAAAACCAGGCGAGGAAATCAAACAATACCCGGATCAACCGTTTCTGAACGAGGAGAAGCATTTCAACGGGATCAATAGTATCCGCCAGGAAAAAACGGCGCTGGTCATCACCGAAGCCGGTGACTACACGTTGCCGGGACTGGAAATTCCGTGGTGGAACACGCGAACCGATCAAATGCAAATCGCCCGCATTCCCGAACGGCTGGTTTCCGTATTGCCCGCCCCGCAAACGAGTCAGCAACCCGCGCAAGTTGCGCCCCCTGCCGCCGAAACGCCGACTCAGCCGGCATCACGCCCGCGCCAGCGGCACCGCCCTCAAACGCGTCGGCGGAAAAGGCAGCCGAGCTTTGGAGAGGATTAGCCTTGCTCTTCGGAGCCGGCTGGGCCATCACGCTGGCTGCCTGGTGGCTGAGCGCCCGAAAATCGGCTGCGCGGGGCGCTGCCCGAGCTGCCGGAGGCAACCCGCATGCGACCGCGCAATCCGCCGTCAACAGGCTGCGCGAGGCTTGTCGGGCAAACGATGCAGCCGCCGCCAAGCAAGCGCTGCTAGCCTGGGCGAACGCCCGCTGGCCGCTCACAACGCCGCTTGGCTTATGTGAAATCGGCGAGCGCGGCGGCGCGGAGCTGGAAGCGCGCATCCTTGAATTGAATGCAGCCCTTTACGGATCGAACCCCGGAAGCTGGCAAGGACTCGCCCTGTGGAGCGCGTTCAACGCAGTCAAGGACGGCAGAGAAAATGCCGAGAGAAGCCAGGCCGATGCACTGGAGCCATTGTTCAAGCTTTAGCCGGGTCCTGCATCCTGCCGCAACGCAGCTTTTATTTCGCGGAGCTTCGCCTTGATCTTCTGCATATTGCGCGGCCCCATGCGCAGGAGCTGCTTCTGCGCCGGACTCAGGCGTTCCAGTTCGGGATTTTTGAATTTGTACATGACCGACGGCCGGAAGAGCTCGATCTCGCCGCTCACTGCCGGCGTCGCCAACAGGTGATCCAGCGCCTTTAGCAACTTCTCGCCCACACTCTGGCCCGCATGTCCGAGTTCAGCACCCGCCTGCTGCAACAAGGGCTTGAGCCTTTCGTAAGCTCGTGCCGCCGCTCCCGCATCGATGGAAGCAATTGCATCAGAGAGGCCGTTGTAACGCTGGTAGCTGGAGGGATCGATGACATAACGGTCGATGTCGCGCTCGATCGCCTTGAAGCCGCCTTTGGGCGCGAGAAAAGAGACATCGCGGCGTACGATTTCGCCCTTGCTCAGGTTGTCGAGCAACGCGGCGATGCGACGAACGAGCTGCTCCTGGGCGAGCCAGCCGCGCCACGCAGGATGCGTGGACAACGGGGAGAGAGTTTGCCGCGCGAAATCATCGCTTTCGGGCAGCGCCGGCAATCCTGGTACGGCCGCGCTCGGACCTGGAGGTGCGGTACTATCGGCTTCCTGCGGCGGGTTTTCCTCGGGGCGGCCGGGTGAAGGGGCGCCTTCCTCCCTTTTTGGCGTGACGACGCCCGTCTCCGGCGTGGCCGGAAGAACGATTTCTTCCTGTTCGGGCGGGGCAAGGCGAAGATAGATGCCATAACCGCCTGCCAACACGGCCAGACCGCCGAGCACCCAGACCCACAGTTTGGCGCGATGGGTTTTCGGCTGTTTTCTTCTCACCATCTACCGCCTGTTTTCGGATCGTGCTCGCCCATCAGGGCATCGATTCCCCAATAAACCAACCAGGTGAAAATGACGCCGAGCATGAAGCCGCCGATGAAAAACTCGGAAGCATGATGCTGAAGTGTGCTGGCCAGGAGCTTGCCGCTGATAAAGCCCACCACCAGCGATAAGCCTATTCTGAGTCTGTGAAAAATTTCCCCGGTTTGCATGAATTCCCTCTTCATCAAATGAAAGACAAGGCGGGCTATTGATAAATTCCCGCCAAGACTGAATAAACCGCCGCCGCAACCCCGCGCCTGAAAACGCATCAAAGGCTTACGTCTTGCGAGTTGCATGGCCACTCGCCTGGCATGATCACGAACAACCACGCAGGAAAACATGATGAACGAGCAATACAGTAATTCCATTTCTAATTCTGAAGTAAATCTATGATCCATGGCCAAGCGACGATCGAATGGACTCGGCCGTGGTCGTTTTCCAGCGTTCTCAAGCTGTCTTCCAAGTGATCCTCCAGAGCGTCGAT
>CADDZF010000052.1 GCA_902812445.1 Methylococcaceae bacterium
CCGATCACGCCGACGAGGTCAACACAGAATGGGTAAACCCACAGGTTTTATGGAAATCTCGCGCCAGGATCGAAAATATATGCTGGTTGCCGACCGCACTCAGCATTTCCGCGAGTTCGTCATTCCGATGGCCGATGAGGAAGTCCGTAAACAAGGGGCGCGTTGCATGGACTGCGGCATCCCGTTTTGCCACCAGGGCTGCCCCGTCAATAACCTCATTCCCGACTGGAACGACCTCGTCTACGAAGATAACTGGCGCAAGGCACTCGATACCTTGCACAGTACCAATAATTTTCCCGAGTTCACCGGCCGCATCTGCCCTGCGCCGTGTGAAGCCGCCTGTACATTGAATTTGAATGATGACCCTGTCACCATCAAAACCATTGAATGCGCGATCATCGACAAGGGCTGGCAAAGTGGCTGGGTCAAGCCGCAGATTCCGCAACATCGCACGGGCAAACGAGTTGCCGTGGTAGGCTCCGGCCCGGCGGGTCTCGCCTGTGCGCAGCAGCTGGCGCGGGCGGGGCACGCGGTCGCCCTGTACGAGAAGGCGGACCGCATTGGCGGCCTGCTGCGCTACGGTATTCCCGATTTCAAGATGGAGAAACATTTGATCGACCGCCGGATCGCCCAGATGCAGGCTGAAGGCGTCATCTTCCGGCCGAACAGCCATATCGGCAGAAATGTCCCGGCAAAGAAGCTGCTCGACGAATACGACGCCATCGTGCTCGCCGGTGGCTCGGAACAGCCGCGCGATTTGAACGTTCCCGGGAGAGAGCTGAAAGGCGTGCATTTCGCCATGGATTTCTTGCCGCAACAGAACAGGCGCCTGGCCGGCGATACCATCGCCGAAGAGAGTTGTATTTCCGCCCAAGACAAACACGTTATCGTCATCGGCGGCGGCGATACCGGCTCTGATTGCATCGGCGTTTCCATCCGCCAAGGCGCAGCTTCCGTTACTCAGATCGAAATCCTGCCGAAACCGCCGGTCAAGGAAAACAAGGGGTTGACCTGGCCCCATTGGCCCAACAAGATGCGCACGTCCAGTTCTCAAGAAGAAGGCTGCGAACGCGACTGGTGTGTCGCCACCCAATGGATCGAAGGTGAAAACGGGCAGGTCAAGCGCATCCACTGCGTGCGCCTGGATTGGCGGCAAGAGGGCGGGCGCTGGGTGATGCACGAGATACACGGCAGTGAATTCACGCTTCCGGCGGACTTGATTTTGCTGGCGATGGGATTCGTCCATCCCGTGCGCGAGGGGTTGTTGAGCGATTTGGGCGTCAAACTGGACGAGCGTGGCAATATCCAGGCGACAACGGTGAATTATCAAACGTCTGTAGACAAGATATTTACGGCAGGCGACATGCGCCGAGGCCAGTCTTTGGTCGTGTGGGCGATCCGGGAAGGCCGACAAGCGGCTAGAGCCGTGGACGAATACCTAATGGGGAGCTCGGACCTGCCACGGTAGCGCGAACTCGAGTTCACTCGATAAAATAGCGATGAACGGCTATTTGTCATGCCCTCTCAGAGCGCCTAAGCGCTGCGCCGGCAAAACAGCGTAGACGGGCCTGGCAGGTGCTGCATCCGAAAAACCGGCGACGGGCTAGCTGCTACGATAGAACCCTTCGGCGAGGATGATATCCAGGACGTCATCGGGTAGCAGATAGCGTGGGCTTTTGCCCTCTTTAAGCAACCTCCGGATACGGGTCCCCGAAATATCGAGCTGGGTGACCGGCTGAAAGAATAGAAGTCCCGCGGGACAGTGTCTCAGTGCTTCCGGTTCAGCGGCCGCTCGCTCGCCGACGATGGCGAGTAACTCGGCGCTACATTGACCGTCCAGTGCCGGCCGCTGCATGACGATGATGTGGGCCAGGTCCAACAATTCGCGCCAGCGATACCAGCCCGGCAATTCTAGAAAGGCGTCCATGCCGAGTATCAGACACAAAGGCCGCGCACCGATCTGTGTGCGGATCGCACTCAGGGTATCGAACATGTAAGACGGTCCTTCGCGTTCCAGCTCGCGGGTATCGATGCGAAAGTCTCCGCCGTCGTGAACGGCGGCCCGCAGCAGCGAAAGCCGGTCTTCCGCCGTGATTTCCGGCGCGCTGCGGTGCGGCGGTTGGCGGCAAGGCACCAGCCAGACCTCGTCCAGAAGCACGCTCTCCTTGACTTCGAAAGCCGTGCGCAAGTGCCCGTAATGAACGGGATCGAAAGTACCCCCGTAGATACCGATCATCCGTCGGGCGATGTGGTCCGGTGTGCCAGAAGGCGCGTGCTGACGTTCATGGTCTTGGCTTCAGCCGCGGATGTGTCCATCGCCGAGCACGATGTACTTCTGCGTCGTCAAGCCTTCCAGCCCGACCGGTCCGCGTGCGTGCAGCTTGTTCGTGCTAATGCCGATTTCGGCGCCAAGACCATACTCATAGCCGTCGGCAAAGCGGGTCGAAGCATTGACCATGACGGAGCTCGAATCAACCTCGCGGAGAAATCGCCTGGCTCTCGTGTAGTCTTCGGTGACGATGCTGTCAGTGTGCCGAGAACTGTGTTTGTGCAGATGATCCAGCGCTTCCTCGAGCCCCGACACCAAGCGTATCGATAGCACCGGTGCCAGGTATTCGGTGTCCCAGTCTGCATCGGTGGCTGGCCGGCAGCCTGAAAGCAGCTCACAAGTCTTTTCGCAACCGCGCAGCTCGACACCCGCCGCCCGGTATTTCTCGGCGAGCCTCGGCAGCACGGCCGGCGCGATCCGGGTGGCCACCAGCAGGGTTTCCATCGCGTTGCAGACACCGTAGCGTTGCGTCTTGGCGTTGAAAGCGATAGCGATCGCCTTATCGATATCGGCCCGGTCATCGATGTAAACGTGGCAGACACCGTCCAGGTGTTTGATCACCGGAATGCGGGATTCCTCGACGATGCGCTGAATCAAGGATTTGCCGCCGCGCGGGATGATGATATCGACGTAGCGTTCCATGCGCAGCAGTTCACCCACCGCCGCGCGGTCGGTCGTTTCGACGACCTGCACCGCGTGCGGCGGCAGCCCGGCTCGCGCCAGGCCATCGCGAATGCAGGCAGCGATGGCTTGATTGGAGTGCATGGCTTCGGAACCGCCGCGCAGGATGCACGCGTTGCCTGATTTCAGGCACAGTGCCGCAGCGTCGGCGGTCACGTTGGGACGTGATTCATAGATCATGCCGATGACACCCAGCGGTACCCGCATGCGGCCCACCTGAATGCCGGACGGGCGGTAAGCCAGGCCGGTAATTTCGCCGACCGGATCGGCCAGCTCGGCGATCGCACGCAATCCCGCGGCGATCGCCTGAATGCGCGATGCTTTGAGATCCAATCGATCCAGCAGCACATCGTCGAGACCACTCCGCTTTCCCGCTTCCAAATCGTTACGGTTTTCATCGATCAGCGTGGACTGGTTCTGCTCGAGCGCTTCTGCGATATTGAGCAAAGCCCGGTTCTTGGCGTGGGTTTCGGCTTTGCCCATCAGCCGGGCCGCCTGAACCGCGCGCTCGCCGAGGGTCTGCATGTACGCCTCGATATCTTTTCGGGTGTTTACTTGTTCGGGCATCGTTCGCTGATGTAGCTGAAGAGACGGCGCATAGACTCAAGCCACGCTGAGGCGACTGCTGTCATCCGGCATCCCCGCGAGTTGCAGACAAACGGTCAGCAGCGCATTCCACGGCTCGCCGACCTGCAACCCTTTAATGATACGATCCGCCGCCGCGCCCAACACCAATACTTCGTGTAACTGTGACCGCGTCAGCCGCTGCGCCGCCTGCGCCAATGCATCCTTGCGCTTGCTCCAGATGAAGTGCTGCCTGAAGACCTGCTCGGCGGACTGGCCTCCCTCGCGTCTTGCCACCAGATCGACCAGCAGGCGCGCCTCGCGCATCAGCGCCCATAATGCGACCGCCGGCGCGACGCCTTCCTGGCGAAGCCCGGCGAGAATCCGGTAGACGCGCGCGCCATCGCCATCGACCGCCGCTTGGGCCAGATCGAACGCATCGAAACGGGCGCTGTCGGCCACGGCGCTCAGGATCATTTCATCGACGATCTTGCCTGCTCCATACAGGATGAACAGCTTGTCGATTTCCTGGGCGGCCGCAAGCAGATTGCCCTCCACGCGAGCGGCCAGAATTTTCAGTCCGGAGCGATCCGCGAGCATGCCTTTGCTGTTCATCCGCCGGTCCAACCAGTCGAGCAATTGCACGCCTTCCAGCGGCCAGAACTGGACGATGACGCCGATTCGGTCGATGGCCTGGAACCAGCGGCTTTTCTGATTGGCCGCGCTCAGCTTGCCGGCACTGATCAATAACAGGGCATCGTTGGTCGGCCGGCTCAAGTAATCGGCCAGTAACGCCCCGGCCTCCTGGGTTAAACCGGTTTCGATCAGACGCAGGTCCAATACCCGGCTGTCACTGAATACGGAAGAGGTGGCGCACGTTGCCGCAAAGGTGCTCCAATCAAACTCGCGATCGGCAAAAAACAGCTCGCGGTCGATGAAGCCACGGCTCTTGGCAGCTCTCCGGATAAGATCGGCCGCTTCATCCAGTTGCAACGGCTCCTCACCGCTCAACAGATAAACCGGCGCCAGATCCCCTTTATTAGCGATGACGGCCGCCAGTTGGTCGGGGCGCAGCTTCATCGGGCGGCGCGGTCCGCGTTTTTCAGGGCATAAATCAGGCGGCGCAGCACCGCTTGCGCGGCTTCCCTACGCATTTCCGCGCGTATCAGGGCTTCTTCCTCGCCCTGCGCGATGATCAGACGCTGGTCATTGTAGTAATCGCGCTTGATCTCGATCTCCTGCTGCGGCAGCACCGCTTCACCTTTCGCATCGCTCACCTGCATGACGATGCGGAAAAACAAGTCGTACTCCGTTGCCCGTCCCGCCTGGCTCAAGGTGATCGCTCGGCGAGGCTGAGCGATGCTGAAGATGCGCAATGTGCTGTTCGCCTGTTTGGGATCCTGCGTCAGCGAACCCCCGGCCTGGGTCAATAGCTGGCTGAAATCCTGAGCGAAAGGATCGTTCGGCGCAATTCCCGCCAGATAGACTTTCTGCATTTCAGCCGGCAGCGCGAGGGTGCCGCGCGTATGAAAACCGCAAGCCGGTAAAACCAGCATGACGACCCAGAGGACGCCGCCTTTGAAAACCTTCGGCATGACTACACCACAATGTTGACCAGTTTGTTCGGCACGACGATGACGCGTTTGACGGCCGCTCCCTCGATAAACCGCTGGACTTGGGGATCCGCCAGTGCGGCGGCCTTGATCGCATCATCCCCGGCGTCCGCCACCACGCTAATCCGCGCCCGCAGCTTGCCGTTGACCTGCACGACCAGTTCCCGTGTGGCCTTGACCAGCGCGCTTTCATCAACCTGCGGCCACATGATCGTCGCGTTCGGCGGGGCGGCTTTCAGCTCGCGCCATAGTCGATGACAGATATGCGGAACGATCGGCGACAGCATAAGCGTCACCATTTCCAGCGCTTCCTGGCGCACGGCCCTGCCCTGATCGCTCGTATCCTCGAAGCGGGACAGAGCATTGAGCAGCTCCATGGTGGCGGCGATGGCCGTATTAAAGGTAAACCGCCGGCCAACATCATCCGTCACCTTGCGCAGCGTTTCGTGCACCTGGCGGCGCATTGCCTGCTGCTCGGCGTTCAGCACGGTTCTATTAAGTGCGGGAATCGGCCCGGCTGCATTGGCATGCGCGGCCACCTGTTTCCATAACCGCTTCAGAAAACGAAACGCGCCCTCCACACCGCTGTCCGACCACTCCAGAGACTGCTCCGGAGGCGATGCGAACATGATGAACAATCTAACCGTGTCGGCCCCGTACTGTTCGATCAGTTCCTCCGGATCGACCGTGTTGCCTTTGGATTTGGACATCTTGCTCCCATCCTTTAGCACCATGCCCTGAGTCAACAGCTTGGTGAACGGCTCATCGCAGGCGATCAGCCCTTCATCCCGCAAAAGTTTGTGATAGAAGCGCGCATATAAAAGATGCAGGATGGCGTGTTCGATGCCGCCAATGTACTGATCGACCGGCAGCCAGTAGTTCGCCCGCTGATCCAGCATGGCGTCCGCGTTTCCGGCGCTGGCGAAGCGGGCGTAATACCAGGAAGATTCCATGAAGGTATCAAAGGTATCGGTCTCGCGACGGGCTGGCCGGGCACACGCCGGACAAGTCGTCTGCACGAACGATTCGAGTCGAGCCAGGGGCGAGCCCGGGCCGGCGAAATCGACATCGCGCGGCAAGAGGACCGGCAGATCCTCATCGGCAACCGGCACCGCGCCGCAGCTTTCGCAATAGACGATCGGGATCGGCGCGCCCCAGTAGCGCTGACGCGAAACGCCCCAGTCGCGAAGGCGGTAGTTGACCTTGCGCTGGCCCTTGCCGAGGACCGCCAGTTTGTTCGCGATGGCGTCGAACGCCTGTTCGGACGTGAGCCCGTCGAACTCGCCGGAGTTCAACAGCACGCCTTTTTCGACAAACGCCCGGTCCTCCAGATCAACCGGCGAACCTTCTTGCGGATAAATGACCTGCTTGATCGGCAGGCCGTAGTGCTTGGCGAACTCGTAGTCGCGCTGATCGTGCGCCGGCACCGACATCACCGCGCCGGTGCCATAGCCCATCAGCACGAAATTGGCGATCCAGACCGGCACGGTCTCGCCGGTAAGCGGATGAATCGCCTTGAAACCCGAGTCGACGCCGCGCTTTTCCATGGTCTCTAGAGCCGCCTCCGAGGATTGCGTCTGCCGGCACAGTTCGACGAACGGCTTGAGCTTCGGATCGGCTTCGGCCGCCGTTTGCGCCAGCGGGTGTTCGGCCGCGACGGCGACGTAGGTGACCCCCATCAGAGTATCAGGCCGCGTGGTGTAGACGCGTAGAGGCTCTGCCCGTCCGTCCACGGCGAAATCGAACTCGACGCCCAGTGAGCGACCGATCCAGTTCTGCTGCATCACTCGAACCTGTTCCGGCCAGCCAGGCAAGGCGTCGAGCGCCGCCAACAGTTCATCGGCGTAAGCGGTGATTTTCAGGAACCACTGGGAAATTTCCTTGCGTACTACTGGCGTATCGCAACGCCAGCAGCAGCCGTCGACTACCTGTTCGTTGGCCAGTACGGTTTGATCGTTGGGGCACCAGTTCACCGGCGCGGTCTTTTTGTAGGCCAGCCCTTTCTTCAGCAGCCGCAGGAAGAACCATTGCTCCCAGCGGTAATAGTCGGCATCGCAGGTTGCCAGCTCTCGCTCCCAGTCGTAACCGAAGCCGAGCCGCTTGAGCTGTTTGCGCATGTAGGCGATGTTGTCGTGAGTCCAGTCCGCCGGATGTACGCCCTTCTGCATCGCCGCATTTTCCGCCGGCAGACCAAAAGCGTCCCAGCCCATCGGCTGCAGCACGTTTCTGCCCTGCATGCGCTGGAAGCGGCTGATCACATCCCCAATGGTGTAGTTGCGCACGTGCCCCATGTGCAGCCGGCCGCTGGGATAGGGAAACATCGACAGGCAATAATATTTCTCCCTGTTGGATTCCTCAACGAC
Source organism: Methylococcaceae bacterium (assembly GCA_902812445.1). GTDB lineage: Bacteria > Pseudomonadota > Gammaproteobacteria > Methylococcales > Methylococcaceae > CADDZF01. The sequence continues at coordinate 7,551 of CADDZF010000052.1, forward strand.
GTGGAATGCCCGGGCGTCCTCCCAATCGCTTTGCGCTTCTCGCTCGATTGCTTGCGGCTGATATAGCTCTTCCATCGCTCGTCGCGGGTATCGTTTTTAGGAAAGGAAAAAATAATAACTTAGAATACCGTAGCCAGACTCAAATCGAAAGCAACCCTCTCGGCCTTTGGCACGGAATGCGAGCGACCGCCGCCTTCGATCGGGAGAAGCGCGCCTGAGAAGGTAACTGTGGCGTCGGTTGATCCCCAGATACCAGCGCCCGAATGGGCAGGGGTGAAATGCTGACTTTGGCTTGATGTACAGCTTCGAGCGGCCTTTGTTAGAAGGCCCAACCCGGCTCAGGTTTACCGGGCAGGCTATCCGGCTTGACGATTTATGAGAGGCCTTACTCTGACGGGCGCTATTTGACAACCTTGAGGACGGGTCTCGACGGCTTGCCTTTGCCAGCAAATGATTCTGCCGCAGGAGGCGGTGCATCGCCACCGTTTTCATCATCGAAAATCATGCCTTTACCGTTCTCCTTTGCATAAACCGCCAGCACCGCCTTAATCGGGATCTGGACGTGCATGGGGTTGCCGCCAAACCGGGCGCTGAATTCGATCTGTGTATTCCCCAGGGACAAACCTTGCACCGCCTGTGGCCGCAGATTCAAAACGATCTTGCCGTCCTGGACGTACTGACGCGGCACTACGGCGTTTTCCACCTCGGCATTGATCAACAGATAGGGGGTAAAGTTATTATCCACTATCCAGTCGTAAATCGCTCTTACCAGGTAGGGCTTGAGAAGCGTCATTTAGGCTGAGAGAAGTTCGAATGACGTTGCCAGCTCGCGTTCCTGCTCACTGAGACTGGCCTGAAAACCTTCGCGTTCAAAAATTCGGCCGGCATAAGCCTTGATCGGCTCGGCCTGGCGCGGCAAATCTATCCCGAGATTGGGCAAGCGCCAGAGCAGCGGGGCAAGCGTACAGTCGACGAGAGAAAATTCATCGCTCAGAAAGTAAGGTTTCGCCGCGAATACCGGGATGGCCGCAATCAAGCTTTCCTTCAACACCTTTTTGGCTTTGACTGTCTTGTTGTCGATCGCTTTCTCTATTTCATCCAGCAGACTGTACCAGTCCTGATCGATGCGGTGCACCAGCATTCTCGCCCGCGCGCGAGACACCGGATCCATTGGGTGCAAAGGAGGATGCGGAAAGCGCTCATCCAGATATTCCATAATGATACGCGATTCATACAGGACCAAATCGCGGTCCACCATGGTCGGCGTCGTGCCATAGGGATTGAGTTCGAGCAGGTCTTCCGGTGGCTGGTTAGGGTTGATATATTCGACATCGGCGGCGATTCCCTTCTCGTGTAGCACGATCCGGGCACGGTGACTGTACACGCATATAGGGGAACAATAGAGCGTCATAACAGACTTACGGCTGGCTACACTTGCCACAATTACCTCACTTCATTGTTCATTGTTTGAAGACGCCTTGCCTGAGTCCACGTGCGAGCCCGGCGAGCGGTCCTCGCTGAAAAACGCGAATTCCTGCCAAAGCATGCCTATGATCGGACGGATGGGGATTTACCGGCCGGCATTCCGATTAGCTTCACATACTCTAGGCTCGATTCGGGTACATGATTCGGGTAAAACTGGATCAGCCCAATTCTACCACGGCCGATCAACGCACGCCTTTCCAATATTGCTTCTTGAGCTTGTACATGACCACCCAGAATACCAACAAAAAAGCGATGACGTATTTACCGAGCGGCAAGCGCTCAAGCTGTGAGGGCTCCGCTACATAGCTCAAAAAGTTCACCAAATCCGTCAGCATGCGGTCGAATTCCTCTGGCGTCATGGTGCCCGGTTTGGCCAGTTTCAGCCGCTCGATGACTGGAACATCGTCCTGCTTTCCCATTACCGGTTTTTGTATCCCTTGCAATTCCCACAGCACATGAGGCATTGCAACCTTGTCATAAACCGCATTATTGACCCCTAGAGGGCGCGCAGGATCGCTATAGAAACTCTTGAGATAGGTATACAGCCAATCCGCCCCGTTGGCGCGGGCAGCCAGTGAAAGATCGGGCGGAGCCACGCCGAACCACTTTTCGCCGTCTATCGGGTTCATCGCCGTCGTCAGGCTGTCGTGAATTTTGGCGCCGGCAAACATCAACTCCTGGCGGACGGCTTCCTCCGTCATCCTGAGATCCTTGGCAATCCTCGAATAACGGATTTGTTTGATGGCATGACAGCCTTGGCAATAATCGACAAAATACCCTGCCCCCCTGCGTAACGAATCGCGATCGAAAATATCGATATCGACGTCCTCCAAGACCACATCGGCGGCGATCGATGCGCTCGTTTGGAAAACCAAGAGCAACACACCAAATATTGTTTTCATTATGATTTGACGTCGATTTTCTTGAATCTATCGAGAACTGCCTTCGCATATTCAGTGGCCCGTTGATAAGGTCTGCTCGCAGCGATTGCAGCTAGGCTTTTCCTGATCCACTCCCAGTGCACGCCCTCCCGTTTGTGCAGAGGGATGATTTCCTCCGTTAGGCGAGCCGGCAGAGGCTTGGTCTTTTCAAATCTGGAATAAAATGGCAGCGACAGAAAAAATGCAAAGTAGATCGCGGTAAACAGCCTGGCGAAGATCGTTGTTACGGGCGTGACCGGCTGCGTGCCGAGATAACCGAGCGCGAGAAAACTGAGGACAAAAAGCAACAGCGCGACTTTATACACATTGCCGCGATAGCGGATAGACCTTACTTCGCAGCGATCCAGCCAGGGCATGAAGAACAGCACGAGAATACCCATGCCCATGGCAATGACACCGCCCAGCTTGTCTGGTATGGCCCGCAGGATCGAGTAAAAGGGCGTGAAATACCAGACCGGCGCGATATGCTCGGGCGTCTTCATCGGGTTGGCTGGCTCGAAATTCGCGTGCTCGAGGAATAATCCGCCCAATTCCGGCGCATAGAAAACGATCAGCGAGAACACGATCAGAGCCGCGACAACCCCGACCGTATCCTTGACCGTAAAGTAGGGATGAAACGGCACGCCGTCGACGGGAACACCGCCTTCATCCTTGGTCTGCTTGATATCGATTCCGTCCGGATTGTTCGATCCCACCTGATGCAATGCGACTAGGTGCAAAAAGACCAGGCCCAGCATGGCCAGCGGGATGGCGCTCACGTGCAGTGCATAAAAACGGTTCAGCGTCGCGTCGGCCACCACATAGTCGCCCCGTATCCACAACGCCAGGTCCTCGCCAAAATAAGGGATTGCGCCGAACAGCGAGATGATGACCTGCGCGCCCCAGAAAGACATTTGTCCCCACGGCAACAGATAACCCATGAACGCTTCAGCCATGAGCAACAAAAAAATGGTCATGCCGAAAAGCCAGACCAGTTCGCGCGGTTTCTTGAACGAACCGTAGAACAAACCGCGAAACATGTGCATGTAGATCACGATGAAAAATGCCGAGGAGCCGGTCGAGTGCATATAGCGCAACAGCCAGCCCCAATTGACGTCTCGCATGATGTATTCAATGGAATCAAAGGCGAGATCGGCGTTGGGCTTATAGTGCATCGCCAGAAATATGCCGGTCACGATCTGGTTGATCAGCACCAGCAGAGCCAACGACCCGAAGTAATAGAGAAAATTGAAATTCTTCGGCGCGTAGTATTTGGCCAGATGCTCGTTCCACACTTTGGTCAGCGGGAAGCGGTCATCGATCCAGCGCAACAAGGACCTCGCTTTATTATCGATCTTGTTATCCATCAGGCTTTGGCTCCCTCGCTCTCGCCGATCACGATCCGGGCATCGCTGATATACCGATGGGGCGGTATTTCGAGATTCTTGGGTGCCGGAACGCCCTTGAAAACACGGCCAGCCAGATCGAACCGCGAACCATGACACGGGCAGAAAAAACCGCCCGGCCAGTTCTTGCCCAGATCTGGCGGCGCGACTTCCGGCCGGTAGAGCGGCGAACAGCCGAGGTGGGTACAGATGCCGATAGCGACGAAGACATCCGGCCGGATGGCGCGCAGTTCGTTTTGGATCGATGCAGGTTGATCCGACTCCTTAGAGAGAGGATCGCGCAACTGATCATCCAGTGACGGCAGGGCGCTCAGTACCTCGGGCGTTCGCTTTAAGATCCACACCGGCTTGCCTCGCCACATGACCCGAAGGAGTTCTCCTGGCTGGATCGTGCTGATATCGACCTCGACCGGCGCTCCCAGCGCCTGTGCTTTCTCGCTGGGTTCCATCGAAGCGATGAAAGGCACAGCGACATAAGCGGCGCCGATTGCGCCGACCACGCCCGCGGTCTTCGTTAAAAAATTCCGCTTATTCTCATCGACGTCGTCACTCACGGCTTCATCACTCATATAGATTCTCCGTTGGCTCCCAAGAAGGAGAAACGATCAGGTGAACAGGGATTGTTTCACTACAGTAACAATTGTGTTTTAGAAAAGCTACGCCGGTCAAGACGAGGTGTGGCTTCAGGAACGCATCTGCAGAGCTGGCAAAGCCCCTACGGCCGGGTATTTTGCGAAAAAGGCTGGCTAGATGGCGCTCTTCCGGCCGGGTGATGTCCCTTGAGACGGGCTATCCGGAGAAAATAACCGACGGCTACTCGTACGATCGGCGTTGCAGATGCTGTTTCAAAGCTTGCACGAACCGTTGGTTGTCGTCCCTCGTTCCGACCGTTACCCGTAGACAGTTCCGAAGCGGGCCGCCGGCCGGTTCAAGGTTCTTGATGAGGATGCCGGAGTTTTTCAGGTCGTGGAATACGGCTCCGGCATCTGCTCTTTTCAGCTTGAATAGTATGAAGTTCGCTTGACTGGGGTATGCGACGACACCGCTCAGCGCATTCAGTTCATGGGACAGCCATTCGCGGTCCTGCCGAATCTTTCGGGCTTGCTCATCCAATACCGTGTAATTGGCTAGTGCGAACTCTACGCTGATCTGGGTTAGTACGTTGATATTGTAAGGCAGGCGCAACTTGTCCAGTTGCCTTATCCATGCCCCGGCACCGGCGAGAAACCCCAAGCGCAGCCCTGCCAGGCCGAGTTTCGAGACCGTACGCATGATCAAGAGCTGCTCATGCTTGGCCAGCCAAGACATCAGACTGCTATCGGCAAACGGTGCATACGCCTCGTCCACGATCACCAGACCCGGCGCCAGGGCGAGTATTTCTGCCATGGCATCCGGCGCGAACAGATTGCCGGTCGGGTTGTTCGGATAGGCCAGAAAGACCACACCCGGCCGCTGCTGTAGGATCGCCTGGCGCATCGCGGTCATATCCAGCCCGAAATCTTCGGAGCGCAGCGGTACGCCGATAAAACGAATGCCTAGGGCGATACTGATCTGCCGGTACATGACAAAGGTGGGTTCCGGCGCCAGCACGCTGATATCTCTGCCCGCGACCGCCATGAGGATAATCTGGATCAATTCGTCCGAGCCGTTGCCCAACAAGAGGTCGGCGTCCTCGGGCACGCTATTGTGCCTCTTGAGAGCGGCCTTGAGCGAGGCGGCCGAGGGATCCGGATAACGATTGGGCGCGGCCTCTCGCAGCTTGTCCAACCACGCATCGACCATGGATTTCGGCCAAGCATAGGGATTTTCCATGGCATCGAGTTTAACCAACCCTTCCCGGTCCGGCACATGATAGGCCTTGAGCGCCAACACTTCAGGGCGGAACAGGCGGGCGACTTTACGCTCTGGCGCGGACATGAATGCTAACGCCGGATACGGTATTCCGCCGATCGCGCATGGGCCGTCAATCCCTCTCCCTGGGCGAGTACGGACGCCGTTTGCGCAAGTTCGCTGGCGCCTTGGCCGGAACACTGGATGAGGCTGGAGCGCTTCTGAAAATCGTAGACCCCGAGGGGCGATGAAAAACGCGCGCTGCCGGAGGTTGGCAACACGTGATTGGGCCCGGCGCAGTAATCGCCCAGCGCCTCTGCCGTATAGCGCCCCATGAAGATGGCTCCGGCGTTGCGAATATAGGGCAGCAGGGTTTCAGGGTCCCTGACCGACAATTCCAGGTGCTCCGGTGCGATGCGGTTGGCGACCTCGCCGGCTTGCGCCAGATCCCCCACCTGAATCAGACCGCCACGGCTAGTCAGCGAAGCCCGGATCACCGCCGCCCGCTCCATTTGCGGCAAGCGGTCCTGAATGCGCTGCATGACCGCATCCAGGTGGGCGGGATCGGGACTGATCAGGATAGCCTGCGCGTTCTCGTCGTGTTCGGCCTGCGAAAACAGGTCCATGGCGATCCAGTCCGGATCGGTAGAACCGTCGCTGATGATGAGGATTTCCGAAGGGCCCGCCACCATGTCGATGCCGACCTGTCCGAACACCAGCTTCTTTGCCGTCGCAACATAGACATTGCCGGGGCCGACAATCTTGTCGACCGCGGGAATGGTTTCCGTGCCATAGGCCAATGCCGCCACGGCTTGAGCGCCGCCGATCTGAAATACGCGGTCGACGCCCACGAGATGGGCTGCCGCCAGCACCAGCTGGTTGACTTCGCCCCGCGGCGTCGGCACCACCATGATGAGTTCGCGGACGCCGGCCACTTTGGCCGGGATGGCATTCATCAGCACCGAGGACGGATAGGCCGCCTTGCCGCCGGGTACGTAAAGGCCGACCCGGTCCAGGGCGGTCACCTGTTGCCCCAGCCAGGTGCCATCGGCTTCCTGATACCGCCAGGAGGTCAACTTTTGATGTTCAGCGTGAGTTTGAATTCGGCCTGCCGCGACTTCGAGTGCTCGTGCCCATTCCGGCGGCAATTGCAACCAGGCATCGTGCAGACTTTGCCGGGTCAATTCCAGAGCGCCCGCGGAAGCGACCGCGTAGTGGTCGAAGCGCCGGGTATAATCTAGGATGGCGCTATCGCCTTCCCGGCGAACGCGGCTGATGATCTCGCGGACGCGCTGATCGATCGCGGCGTCCTCGGCTGCATCGAATCGCAGCAAGGCGCTCAGTTGACGGGAAAACGCCGGGTCCAGGGCGTTCAGGCGGGTGATGTTGATGTCGGACATGGCGGTTTAGGCGAATGTTTCGAATCGTTGGGAAGCGACGCCTTAAGCTGCCGGATGAAGGCTTTGATGCTCGCGTGCTTCATTTTCATTGCCGCCTTGTTGACGATTAGGCGGCTGCTGACCTCCATGATTAGTTCATGAGGTTCCAGCCCATTGGCCCGCAGCGTATTGCCGGTATCGACCAGATCGACGATACAATCGGCCAGACCGACCAGCGGAGCCAGTTCCATCGAGCCGTACAATTTGATGACGTCCGCCTGGATGCCCTGGCGGGCAAAATGGCGCTGCGCCGTCTTGACGTATTTGGTCGCGACGCGGAGCCGACGTCTGGCCGGCTGCACCATCCCACCTTGGCGCCGTGCGATCATCAGGCGACAGCGCGCGATGCCGAGATCCAGCGGCTCGTACAGACCTTCCGCTCCATATTCGACCAATACGTCCTTGCCGACGATGCCGAGATCGGCCGCACCGTACTCGACGTAAGTCGGCACATCGGTCGCTCGTATGATCAGGAGCTGAACGTCAGAACGCTGGGTAGACAGAATCAGCTTGCGGCTCCGTGCCGGGTCCTCGTCGGGAACGACGCCCGCCTGTCCGAGCAGGGGCAAGGCTTCGGCATAAATTCTACCCTTGGAAACCGCGATCGTCAGCATGTCGGCCAGCCGGTCTCAGTGCGGAATCCTGCGGATTTCGGCACCCAGCTGCGACAGCTTTTCCTCGATGCACTCGTAACCCCGGTCAATGTGGTAAATGCGCTCGATGACCGTTTTTCCCTCCGCCACGAGACCCGCCAGAACGAGACAGGCCGAGGCGCGAAGGTCGGTCGCCATGACCGGCGCTGCGGTCAGCCAGGGGATGCCTTTGACAATGGCCGTGTTCGACTCCAGTTTGATGTCCGCGCCCATGCGCTGCATCTCCTGGACGTGCATGAAGCGGTTTTCGAATACGGTTTCCGTGATGATCCCCACCCCCTCGGCGATGGCGTTCATGGCGATAAACTGAGCCTGCATGTCGGTCGGGAATGCAGGATACGGCGCTGTCCGGATCGATACCGAGCACGGCCGGCGGCCGTGCATGTCGAGCTCGATCCAGTTTTCCCCCACACGAATTTCGGCGCCCGCGGCACGCAGTTTCACCAGCACCGCGTCCAGCAGAGCGGGACGGGCGTTTTTTAACTTCACCCGGCCGCCCGTCATGGCGGCGGCGACCAGATAGGTTCCCGTCTCGATGCGGTCCGGCAAAATGTTATAGTGCCTGCCTGGACGGTCGAGCGATTCGACGCCCTCGATTTCGAGAATGCCCGTGCCGGCGCCTCTCACCTGGGCGCCCAGTTGGTTGAGAAAATTCGCCAGATCGATGACTTCGGGCTCGCGCGCCGCGTTTTCGATCACTGTTTTACCTTCTGCCAGCGCCGCCGCCATCATCAGATTTTCGGTGCCGGTGACGGTAACCTGGTCGAGCACCAGACGGCAACCCTTCAAGCGCTTGGCCACCGCGTGAATGTAGCCGTTTCTGACATTGATGTCTGCGCCCATGGCCGCCAGGCCCTGCAAGTGCAGATTGACCGGCCGCGTACCGATGGCGCAGCCGCCCGGCAGCGAGACTTCCGCCCTGCCGAAGCGGCTCAGCAAGGGTCCGAGCACCAGGATCGATGCGCGCATGGTTTTCACCAGCTCGTACGGCGCGTAAAAATTCTGAATCGAGCTGGAATCCACCTCGATATTCAGCTTTTCGTCGACGACCAACTGCACACCCATGCGGCCCAGGAGCTCCATGGTCGTGGTGATATCGTGCAGATGCGGCACGTTGCCGATGGTAACGGGGGCCTCAGAAAGCAAGGCACCCGCCAGTATGGGCAACGCCGCATTCTTGGCGCCGGAAATCCGTAGCTCGCCGCATAAGGGCTTGCCGCCGGTGATGTGCAGTTTATCCATGTGTCAATCCAAAAAACCGTGCTGTGGCGGATATCGAAAGAGGTAGTGACTTCAAGTAGGCAACTGGTTGTCCAACCCGCTGACCCGCGCCAGCGTGACAATCTGCGAGGGTAGATTGCGATAACGAAGTTTGATGTTTTGCCGTCCGGTCACGCGCATCCACTCGAGCAGCAGCGCAAGTCCTGCGCTGTCGGCACGTTCGACGCCGCCCAAATCGATGGTCGTCGCGCAATCCTTGGTGAAAAGCCGCAGCGATTTCTCCAGCGCGGCGGGTACACTGGCAAAGTTCAAGTCACCGTATACGGCGATCTCTCCTTTGCCTTTTTCCAGCACTTCCATACTGTTAACCCGGCCCTTGAATAGGCCGTGTTAATCCGGGGCGGGAAGCCGAATGCGCAGCGCCAAGCCGCGTGAGCCGAGGCGGGGCGTGTACCGGCCTGGGCGATGGCCGGAAGTACGACGAGGGTATCTTCGGGCCGGAACAATAGTCCAGCGGACGCCCAAAATCAGCGCCGCGAGAGCCTTGACTCGCTCGCGAACGGTTCCGGACCGCTTCGCTATTCCTGCTTTTTCTTGCCTTCATCGCCCGCACCTTCCGCCTTGCTGAACAGAAACCGCCCGATCACTTCCTCGAGCACGATGGCCGATTGGGTGAGTTCGATTTCTTCGCCATCCTTCAAGTATTCGTCCGCGCCGCCCGACTTCAGACCGACGTACTGCTCACCCAGTAAACCGGCAGTCAGGATGCTGGCGGACGTATCGATCGGCAGCTTGTTGTACTGAGATTCGATATTCATTTCGACCACCGCCTGATATTTGTCTTCGTCGAACCAGATCTTGCGGACACGGCCGATGCGGACCCCTGCAATGGAGACCGGCGATCGCACTTTGAGACTTCCGGAATTTTCGAACCGCGCGATGATGCGGTAGCCTTCGTCCGTGTCGAGATCGCTCAGGTTGCTGACCGTCATGGCAAGGAAAAAAAGCGCGACCAGGCCAATCGCCACAAACAATCCCACCCAGATTTCTAGCGCTCTCGATTGCAGCATCGCGACTAATCCTCTCCAAACATTAAGGCGGTTAAGACGAAGTCCCAGCCCAGAACCGCGAGCGCCGAATAAACCACCGAACGCGTAGTCGATCGGCTGACGCCTTCCGAGGTGGGCACCGTATCGTAACCCTCGAAAACGGCGATCCAGGTCACGATGACCCCGAAAACCCAGCTCTTGATGACGCCGTTCAGAATGTCCTCGCGCAAGTCTATTTTCGCCTGCATCTGCGACCAGAAGGCGCCATCGTCGACGCCCAGCAGGCCGACGCCGACGAAATAGCCGCCCATGACGCCGACCATGCTGAACAACGAAGCCAGCAGCGGCATCGAAAGCAGGCCTGCGAAAAAGCGCGGCGCGATGATGCGCTTTAAAGGATCGACCGCCATCATTTCCATGCCGGAGAGCTGCTCAGTTGCTTTCATCAGCCCGATCTCGGCGGTCAACGCCGAGCCGGCGCGCCCGGAAAACAGCAGCGCCGTGACGACCGGTCCGAGCTCCCGTACCAGCGAAGCGGCCACCATGACTCCCAAGGTCTGTTCGGCACCGAAGCCGGAAAGCACGTAATAGCCTTGTAGCGACAACACCATGCCGACGAAGAGCCCGGATACTGCAACGATGAGGACACTCAGCACACCGACGGAGTACATCTGGGCGATCAGTAGGCGAAACCGCTTCAATATGGTTGGCAAGCCGGTGACCACGTGCAGCAGGAATAGATTGGCGCGTCCCAGTTTGCGCAGCATGTCCAAGGCCGCTCGTCCAAGCCGCTGAAACGCTCCTAGCATAGCTTCGATGCGCGAAGGAGGGCCTAGTGTTGCTGATGTGGCCTAGTTCGCCGGAGCATCGAGCAAATCATCGATGTAGGGGCGGGCGGCGGGGTAGTGGAAAGGAACTGGCCCATCCGGCAATCCGTGCATGAACTGGCGCACCCAGGCCGAGCGCGAATCTTCGATTTGCTCGGGCTGTCCCTGACCGACGACTTTGCCTTCCGAGATCAGGTAGATGTAGTCGGCGATGGCAGCGGTTTCCTTCACATCATGCGAGACGATAATACTGGTCAATCCGAGGGCAACGTTCAACTGGTGGATCAACTGGATCAGTACGCCCATGGAAATTGGATCCTGGCCGGTAAACGGCTCGTCATACAGGATCATCATCGGGTCGAGCGCGATCGCGCGCGCCAGCGCGACGCGGCGCGCCATGCCGCCGGAGAGCTGGCTCGGCATCATATCGCGGGCGCCGCGTAAGCCGACCGCTTGCAGCTTCATCAAAACCAGGCTGTGGATCATCGTTTCGGGCAAACGGGTATGCTCGCGCAGGGGAAAGGCGACGTTCTCGAACACGGTCAAATCGGTCAACAGGGCGCCGCTTTGAAACAGCATGCCCATCCGTTTGCGGAGAGCATACA
>CADDZF010000053.1 GCA_902812445.1 Methylococcaceae bacterium
GGATATGCGCTCCTCGGCATCGAGTTCGACTCGATAGGACGAGTACTCAGGGTCTATATCGATAGCGCAGCCGGTATTCTGATCGACGATTGCTCCCGAGTCAGCTATCAGCTCAGCGGCGCTCTGGACGTCGAGGATCCCATTGCGGGAACTTATCAACTGGAGGTTTCATCGCCTGGCCTCGACAGACCGCTGTTCACACTGGCCGATTTCGAGCGGTTTAAAGGCCGAATGGCTCGCTTGCAACTGATGAATCCGATTCATGCCCAAAAGAAGTTCAAAGGTAAATTGCTTGATGTCAAACAGGACATCATTGTTTTGCAGGAAAATGACCAGATGATCGAAATCCCCTTCGCAATGATTGATAAGGCGCGTCTCGTGCCTGAATTCGAGCTCGCTCAAAAGGGATGATGTGATGGCGCACAAAGAAATCTTGCTGGTAGTCGATGCGGTCTCCAATGAAAAGGATATCGACAAAGAAATCATCTTCGAGGCGATGGAGGCAGCGCTCGCGACCGCTACGAGCAAACGCTATGACGAGGACGTCAATATCCGCGTCGCGATCGACCGCAGGACCGGTGGTTACGAAACCTTCAGGCGCTGGCTGGTGGTTGAGCCGGACGAGGCTCACGAGGGTCGACCGGAGTCTCCGGAAACGCAAATGCTGCTCGATGATGCCCGGAAAATCAACCCGCAGATCCAGCTAGGCGAATACGTGGAAGAGCCAGTCGAATCCGTGAAATTCGGCCGTATCGCCGCGCAGACGGCCAAGCAGGTGATCGTCCAGAAAGTACGTGAAGCGGAACGAAAAAAGATCGTTGAAACCTACCAGGACCGAGTGGGTGAACTGATCACCGGCGTGATCAAGCGTATCGAACGGGGCAATGTCTATCTTGACCTGGGCAACAACGTCGAAGCTTTGATTCCTAAGGATGAAGTCATCCCGCGGGAAGCTTTGCGAAATGGCGATCGCATCAGGGGATATCTCAAGGCGGTGCGCTCTGAGCTGCGCGGGCCGCAGCTTTTTGTCAGCCGTACGGCGCCGGAACTCGTGGTTGCGCTGTTCCGGCTCGAAGTACCCGAAGTGAGCGAAAACGTGATCGAAATCATGGGCGCTGCGCGTGACCCGGGCGTTCGGGCCAAAGTGGCGGTCAAGAGCAATGATCCGCGCCTGGACCCGGTCGGCGCCTGCGTCGGTATGCGCGGCTCGCGCGTACAGGCCGTCTCCAACGAGCTGGCGGGTGAACGGGTGGACATCGTGTTATGGAACGACAATGACGCCCAGTTTGTCATCAACGCCATGTCGCCGGCTGAAGTGATTTCGATCGTCGTGGATGAAGACAAACACAGTATGGATATCGCGGTCGCCGACGAAAATCTATCGCAAGCGATCGGCCGCGGCGGTCAGAATATACGCCTCGCGTCGGAGCTGACCGGCTGGGAATTAAACGTCATGAGCGCATCGCAGGCGGGAGAAAAGAGCGATGCCGAAGCGAGCTCCTTGATTCAGTCGTTCATGGAGCAGCTCAATGTCGATGAGAACGTGGCAGAGGTCCTCGTCCGTGAAGGATTTTCCAGCGTCGAGGAGTTAGCCTATGTGCCGGCGAAAGAAATGCTGGAGATCGAGGAGTTCGGCGAGGAGCTGGTCGAAGAGCTGCGCAACCGCTCCCGCGATGCATTGCTGATCAAGGAAATCGCCAGTGAAGAAAAGTTTGACTTGCGCGAGCCTTCACCGGAATTGCTCGCGATGGAAGGTATGGATAACGATCTTGCCGATCAGCTCGCGCGTCATGGCATCTCTACCGTCGAAGATCTGGCAGAGCAGTCGGTTAGTGATTTGCTCGACGTTGCCGGCATCGGAGAAGATAGGGCGGCGCGCTTGATCATGAAGGCACGCGAACCCTGGTTCAGGGAGCAATCGGGCCACCAATGACAGCAGGGGTTAGATGAATGAGTAGTGTAACCGTACGGCAATTGGCGGATGTAGTCGGAATACCCTTGGATCGCCTGATCACTCAGCTGGGCGATGCCGGCTTGAGCGTGGACGGAGCCGACGATGTCTTGAGCGATACTGAGAAACTCAAGCTTCTCACCTACTTGCGGCATAGTCATGGGAAGCAGAGCGGAGCCTCCACCGATCCGAAAAAAGTGACGTTGCAGCGGCGCACGGTGAGTGAGCTTAGGCAGGGGAAAATCCCCGGCCGGGGTACGAAAACCGTCAGCGTTGAGGTACGCAAGCGCCGTACCTACATCAAACGAAGCGAGCTGCCGGAAAGCGAACGCCGTAGCGAAGCGGAAAAAGCGCGACAGGCGCTTGAAGAGCAACAGAGAGAAATTGAAGTTCGGCAAAGAGAAGAGGAGCTGAAAAGACAAGCGCTGGAAGCGGCCAGGAAGCTCGAGGAAGAAAAGCAGCAGCGCGAACTTCAAGAAGCCGCAAGCAAAGCCGCTGAGCAGCAACGTTTATTGGAGGAGAAAAGAGAGGCCGAAGTCGAACAGAGCAAGCAGGCGCCGGAGCTTGCTCCGGAAGCGGAGATCAAAGTCGAGCGACAAGATAGCGTAGCAGGCTCTGAGCACGTTCGATCTCAAGCGCCCGTCCGAACAGCAAAGCCGGCTGGCAAGGAGGCTGGGCCCGTGGCACTGAAGCAAGGGGAGGTCGAGTCGAAGCGCCCGAAAAAGAAAGCGGGGCCAGATCGGGCCAAACCGAAGGAAGGATATCTTCGTGAACAATTGGAAATCGGTGATATCAAGAAACTCAAAAGAAAAAAAAGCCGGTCACCGCACTATGCGCCGGTATTGCCCGAGCAGAAACACGGCTTTGAAAAGCCGGCCGCTCCAGTCGTGCGTGAAATTCCCGTGCCAGAAGCGATCACGGTCTCAGATCTGGCCCAAAGAATGTCCGTCAAGGCGGCTGAAGTGATCAAGACCTTGATGCGGCTCGGCATCATGGCGACGATCAACCAGTCTCTGGATCGCGAGACGGCGTCTGTCGTGGTCGAGGAGATGGGCCATAAAGCCAAGCCGCAAACGGATATCGATCTCGAGGCGGAAATCATGGCCAGCCTGACCGCCGGGGACCTCGAGCAACAGCCGAGGGCGCCTGTGGTGACGATCATGGGGCACGTGGATCATGGCAAGACTTCATTGCTCGACTACATCCGCAAGAGCCGGGTGGCCGCGAGCGAAGCCGGCGGCATCACTCAGCATATTGGCGCTTATCAGGTCAAAACCAGCCAGGGTTCGGTCACTTTTCTGGATACTCCAGGCCATGCCGCTTTCACTGCCATGCGTGCACGCGGCGCGCAAGTGACGGATATCGTCGTCCTCGTCGTCGCCGCCGATGATGGCGTCATGCCGCAGACCAAAGAGGCGATCGAACATTCAAAGGCCGCGGGGGTGCCCTTGGTGGTAGCAATCAATAAGATCGACAAGCCGCAAGCAGATCCCGATCGGGTAAAGCAGGAACTGGTCGCATTAAGCGTCGTACCCGAGGAATGGGGCGGGGATACCCAGTTTGTCAGTGTGTCGGCCAAGACGGGGCAAGGCATAGATGAGCTCCTGAACGCCATCCTGCTGCAGGCCGAAATACTCGAATTAGAGGCGCCGTATAAGGTTTCCGCCACAGGGGTGGTGCTCGAATCCAAACTGGACCGAGGACGCGGCCCGGTAGCCGATATTCTGGTGCAGAAAGGCCTGTTGAAGAAAGGCGATTTCATTCTTTGCGGCCAGGAATTCGGCCGCGTTCGCGCGATGTTCAACGAGAACGGCAAACCGTTGAAGGATGCAGGGCCATCGACACCGGTCGAAGTATTGGGTTTATCCTCAACGCCGAATGCCGGAGATGAATTCATGGTGATCGGCGATGAGAGGAAGGCCAGGGAAATTGCTCTGCACCGTGAGGAAAAATCGCGTTCCAGCAAGTTCGCCGCACAACAGTCGACTAAGCTGGAGGATTTGTTCGCGCGCATGGAGGCCGGCGAAGCCGTCGATTTGAATCTGGTAATCAAGGCCGATGTGCAGGGCAGTCTGGAAGCCTTGCGCGAGTCGCTCACAGGATTGTCGACCGACAAGGTGCACGTCAGGGTCGTAGCGGGCGGTGTCGGCGGTATAAACGAAACGGATGTGAACTTAGCTTCCGCATCCAATGCCATTGTCATTGGCTTCAACGTGCGCGCCGATGCCAGCGCTCGTAAAGTGATCGAAGAAAGAGGAGTCGATCTGCATTACTATAGCGTGATTTACGATGTGATCGACGATGTCAAAAAATCGATCAGCGGCATGCTCGAGCCCGAATTCAAGGAACAGATCGTCGGTATTGCGGAGGTGCGCGATGTGTTCCGCTCGCCGAAATTTGGCGCCATCGCGGGTTGTATGGTGATCGAGGGTTATGTACGCCGAAATCTGCCGATTCGTGTGCTGCGCGACAACATCGTGGTTTACGAAGGACAGCTCGAATCACTACGCCGCTTCAAGGACGATGTCAGCGAAGTTAAGGCGGGCATGGAGTGCGGCATTGGCGTCAAGAATTATAATGACGTCAAGGCTGGTGACCACATCGAAGTGTTCGAAAGAGTCCAACTCCCGCGTTAGGGCAAGGCCGGCGAGCGTTACGGCAACCGCCAGCAACGACAAAATTACCATGCCTAGAGAATTCAGTCGCAGCGATCGGGTCTCGGCGCAGATGCAAAAAGAGCTAGCAGAACTCATACAACGAGAGTTCAAAGACCCGCGTCTGGGTCTTGTTACGCTGAGCGACGTTAAAGTCAGCCGTGATCTGGCGGTTGCCAAGGTTTATGTCAGCTTTCTGGGCGCCCGCGGATCGGTTCAGCAGAACATTGCCGCGCTGTCCCAGCATATCCCTCTCCTCCGCCGGGAGCTCGGCAAACGCATGCGCATGCGGATCATTCCGGAGCTGCGTTTCCTGTATGACGATTCCATAGAGCGGGGAAGCAGGATGGCTTCCATTCTCGAACATCTGGATGATGATACGCCGAATAAGCAGTGATGCTCAACCCGACGAAACCAATGGCTCGTCATCCTCGATGCAAACGCTAGACGGGCTCTTTTTGTTGGATAAAGGTCCCGGCATGAGCTCCAATGCCGTCCTGCAGACAGTCAAACGCCTGTTTGCTGTGCGCAAGGCAGGGCATACCGGCAGCCTGGATCCGCTGGCCAGCGGCTTGCTGCCAATCTGTCTGGGCGAGGCGACGAAGCTCTCTTCATTTTTGCTCGCGACCGACAAGCGCTACCAGGTTACAGTGAAGCTCGGCCAGTCGACTACGACGGGTGATGCCGAGGGCGAACTCATCGATCAACAGGAGGTGCCCGTTTTAAATGAGACGATCATCCAAGCGGTCCTTGCCCGTTATACCGGCCAAATCGAGCAGTTGCCGCCGATGTACTCGGCCCTCAAGCAGGATGGTGTACGCCTTTACGAACTGGCGCGCAGGGGCATCGAAGTTGATCGGCCGCGACGGCCGATCACCATCTATGCATTGCGCCTGCGCGGATTCACCGAGCGTGCTCTGGAATTGGATGTGCATTGCTCGAAAGGCACTTATATTCGCGCGCTGGCGGCGGATATCGGGCGCGACCTCGGCTGTGGCGGCTATGTGGAAAGCTTGCGCCGTATTGGGGTTGGCGATCTGCAGGTGCGCAGAGCATGGACCCTGGAGCAGCTGCAAGCGAGCGCAGAAGATCAGCGCCGGACTCGGATTTTACCGCTGGACCACATGGTTGCCGATTTACCTGCCGTGCAGCTTGAGGATGAGCTGGGCTATTTTCTCAGGCAGGGACAAGCCGTGCTGACACCAAGAGCCCCTGCGGAGGGCTTGGTCAGACTATATGTCAGGGGAGATCGCTTTGTTGGGATTGGGGAGGTTTTAGCCGATGGCAAGGTCGCGCCGCGACGCTTGCTGAATACGCCAAAGTCAGCCGTATCGTAGCGATGCGGCGATAATGGCGGCCGGGTCCGCTGATGGATGCCACGCGGTTCCCGATGGTGAGGGAACCGGCTTGTTTCCATGGACGACGGACAAGGTTAGAATTTGATTTTTTAAAACCAAATCGAGTGTAAATGCGTCATTGAGGAGTCGTGACATGCCTTTAGCAGCAACAGATAAACGGGCTGTGATGCAAGAGTATCAGCAGTCGCCGCAGGATACCGGTTCACCGGAAGTACAAATAGCGCTGCTGACCGCCAGGATTAGTCAGCTCACTCCGCATTTTTCGGAGCACAAAAAGGATCATCACTCCCGTCAGGGCCTCTTGAGAATGATCAATCAACGCCGTAAACTGCTGAGTTATCTAAAGAGTAAGGATACGGAACGCTATCGCTCCTTGATCGAGCGCTTGGGTTTGCGTAAGTAATCTAAATTCAAGAATTTTTGTCGAGTAAGAAATGAGAGTGAAGCCTGTTCGGAAAGAGTTTCGTTACGGCGAACACCTGGTTGTCCTGGAAACCGGCGAAATCGCTCGTCAAGCTGATGCCGCCGTCATGGTCGACATGGCGGGAACGGTGGTCCTGGTCACCGTGGTTGGACGGAGGGATATCTCGTCAGGCGGCGATTTCTTTCCCTTGACGGTTAATTATCAGGAGAAGGCTTATGCCGCCGGAAGAATCCCGGGCGGCTTTTTCAAGAGGGAAGGGCGGCCCAGTGAGAAAGAGACCCTGACATCGCGCCTGATCGATCGCCCGATTCGCACGCTTTTCCCGAATGGATTTAGCCAAGAAGTGCAAATCATCGCCACGGTGTTATCGCTCAATCCAGAGGTCGATCCGGACATTCCATCGATTCTCGGTGCATCGGCGGCACTGACGCTCTCCGGCATGCCGTTTCGGGGTCCGATTGGCGCGGCGCGGGTAGGTTATAGCGACGGACGGTATCTACTCAATCCTACCGATTCCGCGCTCGAAAACTCCCTCTTGGATCTGGCCGTCGCAGGCACTGAAAAAGCCGTGCTGATGGTGGAATCCGAAGCTAAAGTGCTGGCCGAAGAGGTGATGCTCGGGGCCGTATTATTTGGCCATGAGCAACTGCAGAGCGCCATTCGGGCCATCCATGAGCTGGCGCAGGAAGTCGGTGTTGCTTCATGGGAGTGGACGCCGCTGCCTTGTGATGAAGGAGTCTCGGAAGCGGTTGCCGAGCGGGCGGAAGCGCCTTTCTCGCGAGCCTATCAGATCGCCGACAAGCAAGAGCGTCGACAAACGATCAAGGAGATACGGAATTCGGTCGTCGAGATGCTGGTTCAAGACGGCCGCTACGCCGAATCCGCCGTGCTGAACGCACTGGACAAGCTGGAAAAGAAGATCGTGCGCCAGAACGTTTTGTCGTTCGAGCGGCGCATCGATGGCCGGGATTTGACTACCGTCCGCCCCATTAGCATACGCACACGCGTATTGCCGAGAACCCATGGTTCGGCGCTGTTCACCCGCGGCGAGACCCAGGCCCTGGTCATCGCTACCCTCGGTACCGGGCGGGATGCTCAACTGATCGATTCCATCGAAGGTGAATACAAGGAATCGTTTCTCCTGCACTATAATTTCCCGCCTTTCTGTGTCGGCGAAATAGGCGCGATCGGGTCGCCGAAGCGACGGGAGATAGGTCACGGCCGTCTGGCAAAGCGCGGCGTGCAGGCCGTTATGCCAACGCAGGAAGAGTTTCCTTATGTCGTTCGCGTGGTCTCCGAGATCACCGAGTCGAACGGGTCCAGTTCCATGGCTTCCGTTTGCGGAACCAGCCTTGCGCTGATGGACGCCGGCGTGCCGACCAAAGCGCCGGTTGCCGGTATCGCCATGGGCTTGATCAAGGAGGGCGATTCCTTCGCCGTGCTGTCCGATATCATGGGCGATGAGGACCATTTAGGCGATATGGATTTCAAGGTGGCCGGCACCCGAGAAGGCATCACGGCGTTGCAGATGGATATAAAAATCGATGGCATTACCGCGGAGATCATGAAGCGGGCGCTGGACCAGGCCAAAGAAGGGCGCCTGCATATTTTGGACATAATGGCTGAGGCGCTGCCGAAGCCGCGCACCGAAATGTCGGATTTTGCGCCGAGAATCATGAGCTTTACCATCGATCCGAGCAAGATCAGGGAAGTCATCGGCAAGGGCGGTGCCACGATACGCAGCATCACCGAAGAGACCGGCGCGAGCATCGACATTACCGATGACGGGCTAGTAAAAGTCGCGTCCGTGGACAAAGAGGCCGGTATGGAGGCGCGCCGGCGCATCGAATCGATAACGGCCGATGTCGAGGTGGGCAAGGTGTACGAAGGAAAAGTGGCTCGCCTGATGGATTTTGGCGCGTTCGTGACCATTCTTCCGGGGAAGGACGGGCTCGTACATATCTCGCAGATTTCGGACGAACACGTCGAAAAAGTCAGCGACAAGCTGGCCGAGGGTGACATCGTCAAGGTAAAGGTTCTCGAGATCGATCGCCAGGGAAGAGTCCGGCTCAGCATGAAGGCCGTGCATAACCAGAAAACCTGAATACGGCTTGTGTGCTTCTAAATTCAAGCTTCCTATCCTAGCATCAAATCCTTGAAAAACTGGGTGCGGGTCGGCCTCAACCCGCTCGCGGGCCTAATCCCGGCCTGGCTTCGCCCGGATCTGCTGTTTCCTACCCCATTCTCCTTTTGCTGTCTACCGTAAGGTCGTCCGCACCTTTCGCCTCGTCATCATCCCGGCGTACCACCACGGTCCGCCGGAATCTTCCAGCTCCACATTATTAGGTCTGCGCTGCCGCCCGACTATAGCCTTCAGATTGAGGCGGTCTAGCAGCCTCTGTTCGGGTTTATAATAGGGGTTTCTCGTTTTCGGATATCGCTGAAATGATGCAAGAGGAAGCGCACTCCACCTTCGATGCCAAAACATTCCTCGAGTCGCTGACGCAAAGACCCGGCGTTTATAAAATGCTGGACCGCTACGGCGAAGTGGTCTATGTCGGCAAGGCCAAGAATCTCAAAAAGCGCATCACCAGCCACTTTGCCCGCGCTGATCATTCACCCAAACAAAAGGCGATGATGGCGCGCGCTGCCTCCATAGAAGTCACCGTGACCCACACCGAAGGCGAGGCGCTGCTGCTGGAAAGCCAGCTGATCAAGCGCTTCAAGCCACGCTACAACATCACCCTGAGGGACGACAAAAGTTATCCTTATATCTATGTCTCGGCGCACCAGAGGTTCCCCCGGCTTGCGTTTTACCGAGGCGGCAAACGAAAACAAGGCCGTCTATTCGGACCGTATCCGAGCGCCAACGCGGTGCGCATGAGCTTGAAACTGCTGCAGAAGGTATTTCCCGTGCGCCAGTGCCAGGACTCGTTTTTTCAAAACCGCACGCGGCCCTGCCTACAGTACCAAATCAAGCGTTGTACCGCGCCCTGCGTGGACTTGGTAACGCCGGAAGCCTATCGGCAGGACGTGGACGACACGCTCGCATTCCTGGAAGGGAACGGTAACCAGTTGATCGATGAACTGGCCACGCGCATGGAGGCGGCTTCTAGCGCACTGCAGTTCGAGACAGCGGCACGCTATCGCGACCAGATCGCCACGCTGAGGACGCTGCTGGCGAAGCAGGTCGTGCATGGTGAACACGGCGATATCGATCTCATCGCCTGCGCATTGAAAGGAAACGTCGCCTGTGTCCAAGTATTTTTTATCCGCAACGGCCAGCAACTGGGTGACAAAGCGTTCTTTCCGAGAATGCCGGATGTGTACGAGGCGAGCGCCGTATTGGAGGCCTTCATTTCTCAGTATTACCTGGGAAAACGGATTCCCCATGAGGTTTTGGTCAGTCACGAGATCAAGCATCGGGCGCTGCTCGAAGAAGTGCTCGGCGTGCAGGCCAAGCACGCGGTGAAAATTTCTGCCCGACTACGGGGTGAGCGCGCGCGTCACCTCGATCTGGCGCTGACTAACGCTGAAAACGCCCTAAAAACCAAGCTGGCCAGCCGAGCGGACCTTTCCGCTCGTTTTCTCGCCCTAGCACAGGAAGTCGGGCGCGCCGAACCGCCCCGGCGGCTCGAATGCTTCGATATCAGCCATCTGCAGGGCGAACAGACGGTCGCTTCATGCGTCGTCTTCGATTCGCAAGGCCCCGTCAAATCGGCTTATCGGCGGTTCAATATCGAGGGCATTACGCCGGGCGATGATTGCGCGGCTCTCGCCCAAGCGGTGCGAAGGCGCTATCAACGTGTAAAAAAAGGCGAATGCGAGGCGCCGGACATTCTGTTCATTGATGGCGGCAAGGGTCAGGTGCATGCCGTGCGGAGCGTATTGGAGGAATTGGGCATCGAGGGTGTTATGATGATCGGCGTCGCCAAAGGGCCTGATCGCAAACCCGGTGCGGAGACGCTGGTCTTGGCCGACGGAAGCCCGGTGGTTCTGCCACCGTCGTCGCTCGCGCTACTGCTCATTCAGCAGGTACGCGACGAGGCCCACCGCTTCGCTGTGACGGGGCATCGCCAGCGGCGGGCAAAGGCCAAACGACAATCCACGTTGGAATCCATCAGTGGTCTCGGTCCCCGCCGCCGACAAAAGCTACTCAAACAGTTCGGCGGCTTGCACGAGATTAGCAAGGCCGGCATCGGCGAGCTGTGCGGGGTGGAAGGCATCCACAAACAACTGGCGCAGCGAATATACGATATATTCCATGAGCGGGACGCTTGATGAGGGATTTCAATCTGCCGACCCATTTGACGTTCCTCCGGATCATCTTGATTCCGGTGCTAGTCGTTTTTTTTTACTTGCCTTGGGGCGGCACGCATATCGCCTGCGCCTTGATTTTCTCTATCGCCGCCATTACCGACTGGTTGGATGGCTTTCTGGCGCGCAGAATGAGTCAAACAACGCTGTTCGGCGCATTTTTGGATCCCGTGGCGGATAAGTTAATGGTCGCGGTCACGCTCGTTCTCGCCGTACAGGCCGATCCCAATCCCTATTTGGCAATACCCGCGGCCGTCATCATTGGCCGGGAAATCACCGTGACTTCTCTCAGAGAATGGATGGCCGAACTCGGCGAGCGGAAAAAAGTCGAAGTATCCTGGCTGGGAAAGCTGAAGACCACCGCCCAAATGACCGCGATCATTACCCTGTTGATCAGTATGGATATCTGGCAAAAACCGCTAAAAACCATCGGCTACGTGCTTCTTTACCTCTCTGCCATTCTGACGCTGTGGTCCATGATCCATTACCTCAGGGCTGCATTGCCGAGCCTGATCAAGAATTAGCGGTTTACGAATGGTTGACAAAATCAACCGTGCCGATACAATTCACTTTCGGAATACAAATGCGGGAATAGCTCAGTTGGTAGAGCGCAACCTTGCCAAGGTTGAGGTCGCGAGTTCGAGACTCGTTTCCCGCTCCAGTCGAAGTCCAGCAAAAAGCCGCGTCACAGTCGCGGCTTTTTGCATTTCGGTTTAGTTTGGGCTGAGTGGCAGAGTGGTTATGCAGCGGCCTGCAAAGCCGTGTACGCCGGTTCGATCCCGACCTCAGCCTCCATCCATCGATTCGCCAACGATCCGTAACGCCTCGTAAGCTCGCAGTCTGCGGGCTTTTTTGTGCCGAAGGCCGCAGTAGTTCCCTTAGAAGGACGCCGAGGACCGTGGATCGCTGCGCGCCAGATAAGTCTCGCCCCAACCGGTGTCAGCTTTTACCAACATCGGGATCGGCCAACGGCCGGGGCGATACCGGAGGTCTGTGTGGCCAGGTTCATCGCCTCGCTGCTGAAGGTGTCGAGCATCTGCGGTCAGGTCGGAGCTATCTATTATTCCCGGTAGACGGTGTGGGCGTTGTCGGCGGCTCACTGGGCGCCACAGGCTGATTTTTCAAAGCCTTACGCTGTTGTTTCTCCGCTTTCTTTTGTTTCTTCGTCAAGTCCTTCTGGCGCTTTTCATATTGATAGTTCGGTCGGGCCATCGTTTTCTCCTATCGTGGTGTCTGCTTACAAAAGCACTGAGAAGGGCGCGCGCTTGGCGCAGTGCCCCGGCAAGGAGGCGGCCTGATAACGCTTTCCGCCCCTGCCGCGTCTCTCTTCCTTATAACGTAACTCAAGTTGCCTACATGCAATTCATGCCCCCTAAAAATTTTGTCTCGGTCAACAACTTATCCCATTGAGCGGGATGGAAAAATCAGATTCGTTTTTTCGTTGGACGGCCGGTCGGAGCGCCCGTGTCGCAAATCAACGGCTAGAGGATGATACCACACCGGGAGCGCTTATCTTCGAACACCAACCTAAAAGGGCGCGAAAAGAGCCCTGGTTGCCGGGGATTGCGCGGCAGGATGTGAACGCTTGGTCGGACGAGCTCGGTGTTCCGCTGGCGGTTGATCCGCAGGAGGCGAAGCCGTTGAGTAAACGACAGTGTCCTGACCAGGACGGGTGAGAACCCCTCGAGACCGGGGAGTCTGCCAAGTGGAATGCCCGGCCGCTACTTCCAAAGGTTTTAAAAAACCGCAATGAGCGCTTTTACGTAGCTTTGCGGCGCGCTTTCCGGCACCACTTCGGAACTGACCATGCCGTTTTTGCCCTCAGGGACCACACCATTCCAGCAGTTACGCGTGCTCGGTCTCATCCCAGGTATCTCGATTAATCGGTCAGCAGAGGGTTGATGATCTCCAACCAGGCGTCGACCCGTTCTTCGGTCAGATCGCTCTGATTATCCTGATCAATGACCAGCCCGACAAATTGTCCATCGACCACGGCCTTGGACGCTTCGAACTCGTAGCCCTCGGTAGGCCAAGCGCCCACCAGAGTCGCCCCGCATTCGACCAGCTGGTCATAAATCAGAATCATGGCGTCGACGAACTCATGGCCATAGCCTTGCTGATCGCCCAGTCCAAACAAGGCGGCGACCTTACCCGATAAATCCTTTCCCTTCAGTTGTGGCAGAAACTCCTCCCAGCTTTCGGCTTGGGCGCCCGCCGACAAGCCAGGCAACTCACCGTCACCCAATGTAGGCGTTCCCAGAATTAACGCATTGTATGCCAGCAAATCGTCCACGCTCGCCTTATTCACGTTGACCGGGTTGTCGGCGGCCGCACCCAGTTTTTTTGCAACCAACTTCGCCACTCGGCGCGTATTGCCGGTATCTGTCCCAAAAAAAATGCCTATTTTCGCCATTGGTCACTCCTCGATCGATAAGGTGGCTGCTCGTATCGCGTTATCGCGCGCAATCAGAAGCTTTTTACCTCAACAGCATGTCCGAGCGCTTCCTACTCGGCCGTTTCTCTTCATCTTCACACGCAAAGCCCTCGGCAGGCAATAATTCTGCCGGGTCTCTCTCATAACCTGATGTTCCTAAGCGGCGGAACGAGACAACAGAGTTTGTCGGAATGGCAATACCATTGCCGCATTTCGAGAATCGTGCGCTGAACCTTCGCATCTAAAGCAATTTTAAAGCCAAAGCTACTCATCGATGCATAATGCCGACTTACCCAAAAAATAGTCGTTAGAACAAAGGCGTTCGACGTCGAGCCGGACTTTATTAAGGCCTGTTTCTTTGTTCTAAATCAGACAATGGATGAAAGCAGTCCGGTTCGCGGAGGACATTCCGAAGCGGGTGTGTCCATTTAGCCCTTGCGTGATGGCGATCTCTTGCCTGGCCAGCTTTCCCAGAGCCGGCGTGACTGCTCGCCAAGGTATCGGGTCAATCGGCTGGACGATCAGATAAAATCGAACGTCTACCCAAGCCCGACTTATGAGCGATAAGCCTACAAAAAGTCAGGGATTGTCATGCTTGTTACATCCGCTTGGACGCCAAACTGTCTCTAAAATTCGCATAGAAACAAGACGATACAAAAAAATAGGAGAGTGGCACGGCCGTTGCAAAGGAAGCCCTGCGTATGCCTTTCTACACAACACAGCAATGGAGAACATCATGGCAAGACTACGTCAATGCGCCATCTACGGCAAAGGTGGAATCGGTAAATCCACCACCACTCAGAATTTGGTCGCCGCTCTCGCCGAAGCGGGCAAGAAAGTAATGATCGTCGGCTGCGATCCAAAAGCCGACTCGACTCGCCTGATCCTGCACGCCAAGGCTCAGAACTCCATCATGCAGATGGCTTCCGATGCCGGCAGCGTTGAAGACCTGGAACTGGAAGAAGTGCTGAAAGTCGGCTACGGCGAGATCAAATGCGTCGAATCCGGCGGACCCGAGCCAGGCGTCGGTTGTGCCGGCCGCGGCGTGATCACCGCCATCAATTTCTTGGAAGAAGAGGGCGCCTATACAGAAGACTTGGACTTCGTGTTCTACGACGTACTGGGCGATGTGGTGTGTGGCGGTTTCGCCATGCCGATTCGCGAAAACAAGGCGCAGGAAATCTACATCGTCTGCTCTGGCGAAATGATGGCCATGTACGCCGCCAACAACATTGCCAAGGGCATCGTCAAGTATGCCAATTCCGGCGGCGTACGCCTCGCCGGCCTGATCTGTAACTCGCGTGAGACCGATCGTGAGGATGAACTCATCATAGCGCTGGCAGAAAGGTTGGGCACCCAGATGATTCACTTTGTGCCACGCGACAACGTGGTGCAGCGCGCTGAGATCCGGCGCATGACCTGCATCGAGTACGATCCATCGCACTCGCAGTCCGACGAATACCGCGCCTTGGCCAACAAGATCATCGAGAACAAGAACCTGGTAATCCCGACGCCCATCACGATGGACGAATTGGAAGAGCTATTGATGGAGTTCGGCATCATGGAAGCGGAAGACGAGACCATCGTCGGCAAGAAAGCGGTAGAAGAAGCGGCGGTTGCTGCGGCTTAAATCTTAAACGAAGGTCAGGCGGGTTGCGAAAAGCGCCCGCCACAACCGCAGGAGTCTTAATTTAGTGGATTACGGCCTGCGGTCGAATCCACCTACATCGGATATTTTGGAGGCCATTATGGCAGCAATGACTCGCGAGGAAACCGAGGCCCTCATTCAGGAGGTGCTCGAGATTTACCCAGAAAAAGCCAAGAAAGACCGCGCCAAGCACTTGGCGGTAAATGATCAAGGCCTGGAGAAATCCAGCAAGTGCATCACGTCCAATCGTAAATCACTGCCCGGGGTGATGACTATCCGCGGATGCGCGTACGCCGGTTCCAGAGGTGTCGTGTGGGGACCGGTCAAGGATATGATCCACATCTCCCATGGACCCGTCGGTTGCGGCCAGTATTCCCGCGCTGGGCGCCGTAACTATTACATCGGCACCACGGGCATCAACACCTTCGTCACCATGGACTTCACCTCGGATTTTCAGGAGAAGGACATCGTGTTCGGCGGCGACAAGAAACTCGCCAAGCTAATCGGTGAGATCGAAACCTTGTTTCCGCTGAACAAAGGGATCACCGTGCAATCCGAGTGTCCAATCGGTCTCATCGGCGATGACATCGAGGCGGTGTCCAAGAAGGCAGCCAAGGAAATCGGCAAGGACGTTGTTCCTATCCGTTGCGAAGGTTTCCGCGGCGTGTCCCAGTCCCTGGGTCACCATATCGCCAATGACTCCATCCGCGACTGGGTGCTGGGCAAGCGCGACGGCGATGATAGCTTCGAGACCACACCTTATGACGTCGCTGTGATCGGCGATTACAACATCGGCGGTGACGCCTGGTCTTCCCGCACGCTGCTGGAAGAGATGGGTCTCCGTGTGGTGGCACAATGGTCTGGCGACGGCACGTTGTCGGAAATGGAGCTCACGCCCAAGGTCAAGCTCAATCTAGTCCACTGTTACCGGTCGATCAACTACATTACCCGCCACATGGAAGAGAAGTACGGCATTCCATGGATCGAATACAACTTCTTCGGCCCCACCAAGATCGCCGAATCGCTACGCACGATCGCCGCGCAGTTCGACGACAAGATCAAGGAAGGCGCCGAGCGCGTCATTGAAAGATACAAGGCCGATTATGAGGCGGTCATCGCCAAGTACCGTCCACGGCTCGAAGGCAAGAAGGTCATGCTGTTCGTCGGCGGACTGCGTCCGCGGCATACGATCGGAGCTTACGAGGATCTGGGCATGGAAGTGATCGGCACCGGCTACGAATTCGGCCACAACGACGACTACGACCGCACCCTCAAGGAAATGGGCAATGCCACCTTGCTCTACGACGACGTGACCAGCTATGAGTTCGAGGAGTTCGTCAAAAAGATGAAGCCCGATCTGATCGGTTCCGGCATCAAGGAGAAGTACGTTTTCCAGAAGATGGGCATACCGTTCCGGCAGATGCACTCGTGGGATTATTCGGGTCCTTATCATGGCTACGATGGGTTCGCCATTTTCGCCCGGGATATGGATATGACCCTGAATAACCCCTGCTGGAAGCAGATACAGGCTCCCTGGAAGAAGCCAGCCGCCAATGCGGAAGATGCCCAGCGGGCAGCCGGCGGTCTATAGAACCAACGCAGGTGCGCTACGCATGAGCCGTAAAGCACCCCCTTGGAATCGATGATGGGTTAGCTCTGTTAACCCATCCTACCCAACCCTGTTTGCGTAGTCCACGAATTAGTGGCGCGCAGAGGAGAGATACCGTGAGTCAAGAAATCGAAAATATCAAACCCAGTTATCCGCTTTTCCGAGATCAGGAGTACAAGGATAACCTGGCGGCCAAAAAAGCCAATTTCGAAGAAGCCCATTCGCAAGAGAAAATTGACGAGGTATTCCAGTGGACAACCACCGCGGAATATCAAGAACTGAACTTCAAGCGGGAAGCCCTTACGGTGAATCCTGCCAAAGCTTGTCAACCCCTGGGCGCGATACTCTGCGCCATCGGATTCGAAAAGACGCTGCCCTATGTGCACGGCTCACAAGGCTGCGTCGCCTACTTTCGCACCTATTTTAACCGCCACTTCAAGGAGCCCTTCGCCTGCGTTTCCGATTCCATGACCGAGGATGCAGCGGTATTTGGCGGGCAGAAGAACATGTTCGACGGCCTGGAGAACGCCAAGGCCCTGTACCAGCCGGCCATGATCGCCGTCTCTACTACCTGTATGGCAGAGGTCATCGGCGACGATCTTAACGCATTTATCAATAACACCAAAAAGGAAGGCCATCTACCGCAGGATTACCCGGTACCCTTCGCGCATACCCCGAGTTTCGTGGGCAGCCACACCACTGGCTGGGACAACATGTTCGAAGGAATTGCCCGTTACTTCACCCTCAACAGCATGGAAGACAAGGTGGTCGGCTCCAACGGCAAGCTCAACCTGGTCCCGGGCTTCGAGACCTATCTGGGGAACTTCCGCGTCATCCACCGCATGCTGGACGAGATGGGCGTGGCGCACACCCTGCTGAGTGATCCCACCGAAGTACTGGATACGCCCGCGGATGGCCAGTTCCGCATGTACTCCGGCGGCACCACCCAGGATGAGATCAAAGATGCGCCGAACGCCATCGACACTTTGTTGCTGCAACCGTGGCAATTGGAAAAGACCAAAAAGTACGTGCAGGCCACCTGGAAACACGAAGTGCCGAAGCTGAACATCCCGATGGGGCTCGAATGGACCGATCAATTCCTGATGAAAGTGTCCGAACTGACCGGCAAGCCGATCGCCCCAGTACTGGAAAAGGAGCGCGGACGTCTGGTCGACATGATGACAGATTCCCACGCTTGGCTGCACGGCAAAAAGTTTGCCTTGTGGGGAGATGCCGACTTTGTCATGGGGCTAGTCAAGTTTCTGCTCGAAGTGGGAGCGGAACCGACCCACATTCTCTGCAACCATGCCAACAAGCGTTGGCGGAAAGCGGTGGAGGAGATTCTGGCGGCTTCGCCTTACGGCGCAAACTGCAAGGTTCACATCAGTCGCGACTTGTGGCACATGCGTTCGCTAGTCTTTACCGACAAGCCGGACTTCATGATCGGCAACTCCTATGGCAAATTCATCCAGCGTGACACGTTGTATAAAGGTAAGGAGTTTGAAGTTCCGCTGATCCGCATGGGCTTTCCGATCTTCGATCGGCATCACTTGCATCGCCAGACGACACTCGGCTATGAAGGCGCCATGAACATGCTGACCACCTTGGTCAACGCCATCTTGGAACGGCTGGACGATGATACCCGCGGCATGGGTACGACCGATTACAACTACGATCTGGTCCGTTAATTCGCAAGGGCGGCATCTGCGTGCAGCAGAACGCACCATGCGATACCTTTTGGTGGGTTACGGCTCGGCAGCCTAGCCCACCCTACATTGGAGAAACCCCATGCCCGAAGTCATGTTCCGTAAAGACCATAACGACAAGCTCATCTTCTATGTCGCCAAGAAAGATCTGGAAGAGACCATCGCGTCCCTGGAGTTTGAGTCGCCCGAAAAATGGGGCGGCGAGATCGTTCTCTCCGACGGCCAACGCTATTACCTCGAACCCCTGCCTGCCCAACCGAAACTGCCTATTACTCTGCGTGTCAAACGCGTTTGAAAGGAGGATCCTCATGGCCATGTATATCGCTAGCGATGAATGTATTTCATGCGGCGACTGCGAACCGGTCTGTCCCACCGGCTCGATCTTTGAAGGCAAGCTTGCCTTCAGAATCGATAGGAAGAGCTGCGCCGAGTGCCTGGACGATCACCACGCACCAAAATGTGTGGACGTGTGTCCCATTGAGGGCTGCATCCTCCATCTGGCGGCGTAACCCGCGCCTCAACGCGAAACCATCTACTATTCGTGCGCACAGCGCACGCGACCGCAACAGTGAGATTTCATTATGACCGCAACCGCCAACATGCTTACCCGCGAGGGTGGTGGCTTAAATTGATTGAAAGCAATATCTGTTGATAAATAATCCTATTACGCCATCATGAAGTATTTCTGATTTTGAGAAGCAAATGGTTTTGCGCGCCAGTCGCTTGATCCGGGTGCGC
>CADDZF010000054.1 GCA_902812445.1 Methylococcaceae bacterium
CCCTGGAGACGGGCATGGGCACGCGCACGAACACCATCATGCAGACCTGCTTTTTTGCGATTTCAGGCGTGCTGCCTCGCGAGGAGGCGGTCGACCGGATCAAGGAGTCGATTCGCAAGACCTACGGCAAGAAGGGCGAGGACGTCGTCAGGAAGAATTTCCTCGCGGTGGATCAGACGCTGGAACGCCTGTACCGTGTCGAGGTGCCGGAGCAGCCTAGCAGTAGGATCGAAGTGCCGCGGGTGGTGCCGCCAGAGGCGCCCGAATTCGTCCAGCAGGTGACCGCTGTGATGATGGCCGGGAAAGGGGACCAATTGCCGGTATCCATGCTGCCGGTCGACGGCACCTACCCAGTCGGCACGACGAAATGGGAAAAGCGCAACGTCTCGCAGTTCGTGCCGGTTTGGGAGCCGGATATCTGTATTCAGTGCGGCAATTGCGGTTTCGTTTGTCCCCACAGCGTGATCCGTGCCAAGTTCTATCACGAATCTCAGCTCGAGCAGGCGCCGGACGGCTTCAAATCGGCCCCCATCAATGCCGTCGGCTTTCCGGAGACACGCTATAGCCTGCAGTTCTATGTGGAAGACTGCACAGGCTGCAGCCTCTGCGTCGAGGTCTGTCCGGCCAAGAGCCTGCAGCAGAGCGGGGTCAAGGCCATCAACATGAAGCCCAAGGCCCCCATCCTGGAACAGGAGCGCCGCAATATCCGTTATTTCGAGACTCTAGCGGTCAATGCTCGTTCGCGCGTGGATTTTTCTTCGGTACGTGGCGTCCAGTTCCTGGAACCCTTGTTCGAATTCTCGGGTGCCTGCGCCGGGTGTGGCGAGACGCCCTATGTGAAGCTCTTGTCGCAGTTGTTTGGAGACCGCTTGATCATCGCCAACGCGACCGGTTGTTCATCAATTTACGGCGGTAATTTGCCCACCACGCCATGGACCAGAAACGGGGAAGGTCGTGGACCGGCTTGGTCGAACTCCCTGTTTGAAGACAATGCGGAGTTTGGCTTCGGTTTTCGCCTGACCGCTGACCAGCATCGGGCATTGGCCGCACAATTGATCCAGGAACTGCGGGGCGAGATCGATCCGCGGCTGGTCGATGGCCTATTCGATGCGCCCCAAATCACCGAATCGCAACTGCGCCAGCAACGTATCCGCGTGGCCGCGTTGAAGGCGGCGCTATTAAGCCTGGACAGCGAAAAAGCCCGCGACCTGCTGTCCGTGGTCGACCACCTGGTGCGGCGCAGCATCTGGATCGTCGGCGGTGACGGATGGGCATACGATATCGGCTCCGCCGGACTCGATCATGTCCTGGCCAGCGGGCGGGATATCAATGTTCTGGTGTTGGACACGGAAGTCTATTCCAATACCGGCGGGCAGATGTCCAAGTCGACGCCGCTGGCGGCCGTGGCCAAATTCGCCGCCGCGGGTAAGCGGGTCGCCAAGAAGGACGTGGCTCTGCAGGCGATTTCCTATGGCAACGTGTACGTCGCTCGCGTGGCAATGGGGGCAAATCCGCAACAGACCTTACTGGCGCTGCGGGAGGCCGAGGCCTATCCGGGCCCTTCCGTGATCCTGGCCTACAGTCACTGCATCGCCCACGGCATCAACATGCAATACGGCATGAAACAACAGGATTTGGCCGTTGCCAGCGGGCACTGGCCGCTGATCCGTTACAATCCGGCGCTGCGGCAGGCGGACAAGAATCCGTTCGTTCTGGATTCGCCGCGTCCTCGCATCGCGCTCAAGGACTATGCGTACAACGAGCTGCGCTACAAGATGCTGGATCGAACCCACCATGCAGTGAGCGAGCATCTGATGACACTGGCGCAGCAGGTCGTGAACCAGAAGTGGGATATCTACGAGGAGATGGCCAGCCGCAAAGGCAGTTGTTTCCATCCTGACGCCAACGTGAAACTATGACGGGGGAGCGATGGACTTGACCACGACTTATATGGGGCTCGAATTGCAGCATCCGATCGTTGCCTCGGCGTCCCCCCTGTCGGAGAGCCTCGACGGCATCAGGCGGTTGGAGGACGGCGGCGCGGCGGCGATCGTAATGTTCTCGCTATTCGAAGAGCAGATCCGGCACGAAAACGAGGCTTTTTCCCATCTCATGGAGTCCGGAACGCTCAGTTTCGCCGAGTCCTTGAACTATTTCCCCGCGGTCGGGAGCTATCCGCTGGGCCCGGATAATTATCTCGACCTCATTCGCCGTGCCGCCGAAGCGGTGAATGCGCCCTTGATCGCTAGCCTCAATTGTGTCACCAACGAAGGATGGGCGGACTACGCGCAGCAAATCGAGCAGGCAGGGGCGAAGGGACTGGAACTGAACATCTACAGCATAGAAGCCGACCTGGACGTCTCCGGTGCGGAGGTCGAACAGCGCTATCTGGACATTTTGTCGACCGTCAAGGCGGGGGTGAGAATCCCCGTGGCGCTCAAGCTCAGTCCTTTTTTCAGCGCCATGGGCCATATGGCGAAACGTCTGGATCAGGCGGGCGCCGATGCCTTGGTATTGTTCAATCGATTCTATCAGCCTGACATCGACATCACGGGGCTCGAGGTCGCTCCCACGCTGGAATTGAGTTCGGCCAGCGAAATCCGCCTGCCACTTCTATGGATCGCTCTGCTGCACGGGAAAATCAACGCCTCCCTCGGCGCCTCCCGCGGCGTTGAGGGGGGTCGATGAAATCGTCAAATACCTACTCGCCGGCGCTGATGTGGTGATGACCACGTCGGCCCTGCTGCGCCATGGACCGGCCTATCTTGCCACTCTGGTGGACGGACTGGAACGCTGGATGGATGCGCGCGCTTTTTGTTCCGTCCGCCAGATGCGAGGAAGCATGAGCCACGGCAATATCCCCAACTCGAGCGCTTTCGAACGGGCCAATTACATCAAGGTGCTTGAAAGTTATCAGGACCGCTACCTGTAGCTACCCTGATCGAAGCGTGCGAAGAAGACAATCACGGACGAAGACCCCTGAACGGTTTGGTTGCGAACGCTGGAAGGCGAAATCCTCCTCGGCGGACGGTTACTCGGTGGCCGCCTTCCGCCAGGACAGCCGGCGCACCCTGGAGGCCGTGGAAAACGCCATCAGTGAACGCCTGAACCCGTTCACCTCAGCCGCGTGTGCCACTCGCTATAGCGTCGCTGCTTTGCACGAAACTTGTAAAGTCCAATTAGCCGGCAAATGGAAAATAACCGAGCGATGCGATCGTAGTCTTGAGGGACATCCATGGTCAGCCTTAAGAAATTTGCCATTCCGTTCTTCGCATAAACCGGACTAGTGGTCGATTTTAAGCCCGAAGACGCGGAGTTCATCCGTGGTATTGGGAATCGTCCGGCCTTCCTGCGTGCGATGCTGCAGGTGAATGAGGAAACTCTCGCCATCGCCCAAAAACTCGATGCCGGTGAACTCGGCTTCACCGTCCTTGAGCGTCATGACCCGTGCGCATCCATCGGATAGCGTATCCGTATCATCACTGTCCGGCAGGCAAGCCCAGACATCGTCGTTTGTGAAGCCAGGATCTTCGGCGCTCGTCGTCGCGTCCATGAGCACGTAAAGAATTCCGCTACGGGGCTGGAAGGCAACGTTGTCCGGCATCCTGAGACTCGGATTGCCGATGACGAACGGCGTTACGACCGGCATAGTACCGGTATTGAAATCCGGTTCGGACGTTGCCTCGTCGGTGAAGCACAGCACTTCGCCCCACTGCTGCGCCGAGTCGTTACCCGTATTGGCCCAGCACGCGCGGACTCTGCCCTCGGCCCACGCAATGGGATCGAGATCCATGTCTTCCGGGCGATAGTAGCCGGTGTAGCCGCCCTGCTCAAGTGCCGAGGTCGCGAGATCGGTTGCGGTGGATAAAGGCCCGATCCATTTGCCGGCGCCGGTGTTTGCGCCTTGGCCATAATCGGTGCCCCCGGACCGCAGGCCGAGACGGAGCGCGTAAACAGCGCCTGCTGCCAGCGGCGACTGGCTGAGATCCGTGATGGCGCCTTTA
Source organism: Methylococcaceae bacterium (assembly GCA_902812445.1). Classification (GTDB taxonomy): domain Bacteria; phylum Pseudomonadota; class Gammaproteobacteria; order Methylococcales; family Methylococcaceae; genus CADDZF01. The sequence goes on from CADDZF010000054.1 coordinate 4,005, forward strand.
CTGGAATCATACGGTACGCTCGGAACGAACTTGTAAATACCGCCGCCCGGCTTGCCCTTGGAGGGCCGCAACTCATCGCCATAATAGAGCGTGCCGTTCGGCAGCAGGACGATTCCTTCATAACTCAACTGGCCGAGCGCGGTGCGCGCGATCACATTGGGCGAGTCCGTGGTTCCGGTGGAGCGGTCGGTCACGTGGGCGCCATTGACCTTGAGAGGGTCAAGGATTTCGTACACGCGGCCTTCAGTGCCCGCTTCCTCGCCGACGATCACGGTGCCCCATGGCGTAAGATGCGCCGGATCGCAGGATACCAAGCCGAACAGAATGTCGCTGACCTGCCCGCTGAAAAGATCAACCAGTTGAACGGATGCCGCGGCCCCCGTCGCTGTCCCGTTAATCTCGTTACAGATAATGGCGTGAGTCGGGTTGTCGTTGCTAGGCCACAAAGCGATCATGTCAGCGTTCCGGCCGACTTTATCGCTGACCAGCGTTACCTTGAGACGACCAGCCACGTCCACGGCCTGGGGCCCCGGAGCCGCGCTGCTCGGCGTATCGGCGGACTGTCTCACCGGTGCGCCAAAGCCGAACAGCTTTCTGGACAAGGCATTGAGAACCTTCTCTTCCTTGGCGCCAAATTCATCACCGGCAGTTGCCGGAATGGCGACTGCACAGGCGAGCGCTACCAACAGAGCAGCTTTCGGCGAAGAAACTTTGATGATCATGAGCGACCCCCTTCACTGGTTTCAGGAACAGGAAATGGCGTATCGGCGATAACACGGGCGGGATGGTAGTTGCCGCATGTGAAATGGGGATGACGAAGCGATGAACGGTTCATGACGGCCTGGAACTGGAAGTGGCGTTCTGGGCAAAGTTTCTCTGCAGATCGCGAGAACCCGGCCGCAGGAGGGAGCATTATCTGGCGCGCGGTAGTTCGGACTGCTCTTTATGTGTCACTTTGTTGCGCTGGGGCATCGCGTTACCCGAAAATAAGCTCAAAAAGCTTACAGAATTAGCCTAAGTCCTGTTGTAGAGTAAGGAGAGAAAATCGTGCAATCCATCTCTGGAGCAGCGGCCATGGCGAACAAGAGCATTACCTTAACTGATGACCTGTACCGATACATGACCTCCGTGTCGCTGCGCGAGCCGGATTTACTCCGCCAACTGCGCGCCGAAACGTCGATCGATCCCATGGCCGGCATGCAGATCGCGCCCGAGCAGGGACAATTCATGGCACTGCTTGTGAGACTCATGGGCGCGGCCAAGGCTCTTGAAGTCGGTGTATTTACCGGCTACAGCGCGCTGTGCGTTGCACTGGCCCTGCCGGCACACGGGAAATTGACGGCCTGCGATATCAGCGAGGCATGGACATCGATAGCCAAACGTTACTGGGAGCGGGCTGGCGTGGCGCACAAGATCGATTTGCGACTCGCGCCCGCTATCGATACGCTCGACGCCCTGCTCGCCGCCGGGCATGCCGGCTCCTATGACTTCGCGTTCATCGATGCGGACAAGGGAAACTATGATGGCTACTACGAGAGGACGCTACGATTGCTGCGCTCTGGTGGGCTGATCATCATCGATAACGTATTGTGGGATGGCCGTGTCGCCGACGATCGCGTGACCGATGCCGATACCCGCGCAATTCGTGCTCTCAACGAGAAAATTCACCAGGATCCCCGCGTTACGATCAGCCTCATCCCCGTCGCGGACGGGCTGACGCTGGCGCTCAAGGGTTAATCCGGATGCTCGACTGTCACGCGGCCACCGGCAGCCCAGGAAAGGTCCACTTCACCCCCCGGCAAGCAAGATAGCATGAGAATGAAGCCGCCTGGCTGCATCCGCGCCCGGCTGCCGCTAGAGTATCCATGGCGTCCGGAAGACCGGCGCGGCGGCGCGACCGCTCACTCGCTGACCCGAGCGAGCGCACAGGCCGCGTAGCGCTTCAGGCTTTCGCCTGGCCTCCGGTCCGTCCTGCAACCCTCTCGAATCGTCTCCAAGGAGGTAACGGCATGCCCTTTCAAGCCAGCGCGGTGTTCGCGGCCGCACTTGCCCTCGCCGCTTGCGCCGCGCCACGTGCGCCCTGTTTATCCGGACAGTGGATGGACCTGACGCATGCTTTTTCCAAGCGGACGATTTATTGGCCCACGGCGGAATCATTCCGGCTGGAGCCGGTTTTCGAGGGAATGACCGTGCAGGGTTTCCACTACACGGCCAATCGTTTCTCGGCGGCGGAACATGGCGGTACCCACATGGATGCGCCGATCCATTTCGCCGAGGCGGGTGCCACCGTCGATCGCATTGCACTGGATCAACTGATCGGCCCGGCCGTGGTGGTCGACGTATCGTCGCGGGCCTTGGCAGATCCGAACTACCTCATCCGCATCGACGATCTGGCGGCGTGGGAAAAAGTCCATGGACCGATACCGGCCAAAGCTATCGTGCTGCTGCGCACCGGTTACGAGCGCTTCTGGCCGGACCCGGTCAAATACCTCGGAACCGCCGAGCGGGGCGAAGGGGCGGTCGCCAAGCTGCATTTTCCCGGCCTCGCCGCCGAGGCTGCGCAGTGGTTGGTGACAGAGCGCCGCATCCGGGCCGTGGGGCTGGATACGGCGAGCATCGATTACGGGCAATCGACGCGGTTCGAAAGTCACCGCGTCTTCGCCCAGCACCGTATCCCGATTTTCGAGAACCTGGCCGGCCTCGGCGCCTTGCCGGCGACAGGCGCTATGCTTCTCGCGCTGCCGATGAAGATCGCCGGCGGAAGCGGGGCGCCCTTACGAGCGGTGGCCTGGGTGCCGGGACGGCAAGCGGGGTGTCGGGGATTCCCGGCTACTGGCCGCTGAAGCACCGCCATTGACCGATCCGCCTGGTCCGAGATGGTGGATCAGGACGTGCAGGCCGCTTCCGGCGATACCGTCGGCTTGCACCTCGATGTGCCCGCCTTTTGGGCCTTAACAGGCTGGCTGCAGCGCGGAATTCAGCCCGTCAAGCTTACGAACAGTGCGGGCAAGCGCTCCGGCAAGCGCTGCACGTGGTCGATGATGGTGTAGCCGTTGGACCCGAAGATTCGCGAGACATAATTGTCGGCCTCCGGGTCCAGCGTCAGGCAATAAGCCAGAACGCCTTTCGTCGAAAGTTCCTCGACCGCCTTTTTCGTGTCCATGCGGAGATACTGCGGGTCGCGTTCATCGATGTCGGCAGGTTCTCCATCGGTCACCAGCAGGAGCAATTTTTTCTGCTGTGGCTGGCGTAGCAGGAACTTTCCAGCGTGGCGCATGGCCCCGCCCATGCGGGTGGAAAGCCCTCCCGCCATGCCGGCGAGGCGGGATTTGGTGTCATCGTCGAATGGCTGGTCAAAGTCCTTCAAGCGGAAGTACTGGACGTCATGGCGGCCATCGGAAGCGAAACCGTGGATGGCAAAGGGATCGCCGATGCCGGTAATCGCCCAGCTCAGCAAAGTCGTCGCCTCGCGGGCGAGCTGGATGACGGGCTTGTCTGTGCCGGGCAAGGTTTCATTGGTGGACTCGGACAAATCGAGCAAGACCAACACAGCGAGATCACGGGTCTTACGAAGATAGCGAATATTGATGCACGGATCAGGCATCTCGCCCATACGGATGTCGACCATGGCGCGGATGGCGGCGTCGAGATCGATTTCATCGCCGTCTTCCTGCCGCCTTTGGCGGATCAGTCCGACCGGCTGCAAGGCGTCGATGATGTGCTTCAGGCGGCTGGCGATCGGCTTGTGCTCAATCAGGATTCGCTCCACCTCGGCCGCATCGCCTTTCGGCTGGCGCTTTTCCAGTACGGTGACCCAATCGGGCCGGTGCAGTTGCACCTGATAGTCCCATTCCGCATAGTGATACGGTTCGCTGACCGGTTCCTTGCCCTCCAGTTCGTTGATGGTGCAGCCTTCCTGATCGAGGTAAAAGGGCGTTTCCAGCGTCCAGATTTCCTGCGCATCGTCACTCGCCAGCTCGCAATCCAGCTCGTTGATCATTTCCATCAAGGTGACTTTCTTGCGTACCTGTCGCTGGCTGGCGGAGAGGTACTCGGCCTCGGGCCAGACCTTGTCATCAAACGCCCAGATGCAGCGATTGTCGTCCCGATAGGGAATATGCGCCGATTCAAGCACGCGCAGCGCCGGCATAGCGATATGGTCGTTGATTTTGTTGTAAAACGTAACGCCTAGCTGCCAGCTCATCCGATTGTCCTCGGGGCTCGCCGCAATTCGCTTCCCGAATGCCTTTGTCGCTGCTTGGATGATTGGATCAGGCGTTGCTAAACGCTCATCCAGCAGAGCGTGCGCCAGGCGCTCGATAAAACTGACCGCCGGGTCGGGGTTCCCCTTTTCGGTAGCAACTTCGTGCAGCGGCAGCCAGAGTTGCTTCAGTCCAGGAAACTCGCGGATCGCCAAGTGTTCGATGCGGGCATCCTCAAACAGCCCGATGAAAAACATCTGTAACGGCGTCAGCGCTTCTGCCGAAATGGGCTTCCTGCCATGTATCAGGTGCGCCGCCGCATGCGTGGCAGCCGCCCGGTAGACTTCCTTGCCGGACACACCGCCGATGTCGTCATAGGCGTCGGGCAGGTGAATGACGCGCCCTTCGACGTATGGCTTATAGCCTTCACGGGTTTCATAATCGCCGGATGTCGGGCGCAGGAAAAAATCCCGACCCCACAATGCTCGCAGATACAGGCTCAGCTTGCGCTGGGTATCGACGAATAGCGTCCCGCGCCGCTCCTTTTGCAATACTGCCAGACTATCGGGGGACTGCAGGCTGAAGTAGTTGACGAGGGCGTCCAGGTCGCGCTCATGGGCCTCTGCGCCCCACACCGCCCAGCGCCGAAGCCCGCCCAGCGTCAATTTTGCAAACAAGGGGTCCAGATGATCGAGCATCGGCCGCAAGCCGCGCGGCGCCTTGGCAGAAAGCTGGTGAATCAGTGCCAGGTAGGACTTCAGCAGACCGTCATCGCCAAGCCGGCGGGCAGCGGTCGGCAGACTGTCGAACAAAAGCGCGATAACCGCCCCGCTCACCATCGAAGCCAATCTCATGACAGCGTTTATGAGATCGGGAATCATCGCTTCGCCGACTTCTTTTACCACCAGAGGCGTTTGTTGCAGGTAGGCGATAACCAACTCCCTGCCGCGGCCCAGCTCCGCTAAGGCGCGCGCACCTTCAAGATAATTGTGCAAGCCACTCGGCGACATCACGCGCGTGGCTTCGTGAAAGCCCGACTCCACGGCATCGCCGATATGCGGATCGATTTTTTTAAGGCATTCCCGGTACTTATCGAGTTCGATGCTCATTTTGATGGTCTTTTAGGCCGCTGCAACGCCGATGCCAGGCCGCGCATCGTCACGCGGCTCAGCCAACCAATGGAAGAAGCGAGACTATGCCCGTGTCCGCTCCGAATCACGCTTGACGCCAGCCAACCGCTTTGTGCAAAGTGCTCATCCGCCAGTAAGAGGAGCCTCATCAAAACTCGTGACGCCGTGGCAGAGAAGGCGGCCGCAGCCGGCATGCGTCATCAGCGCCAATCTTTTTGGTGCGGAATTTCGGCGGGGTTCGCGGTTTCTTCATCGGGTGCTTTCCCGGCCAAGGCTCGATGCTGCGAGAATTGTTCGAAGGCCTGGTCCTGGTCGTCGATTTTCGGCGTGTACTTGTTTACCAGAAAATTGACGAAATCCAGCACTTCGGCCTGTACCTCCGATGGGAGTTTGGCCACTTCGCGAGCGATCAATTCAACAAAATTCATAAGGATCTCCCAGTGGACGATGCTTCGATTAGCAAGCCTCTATAGTTAAGCGGACAACAGGCGTTGCCAGAAATTTCAGTCCGCCGCAAGAGAGCTATGCCAATGCGAGAAGCGACGTGAGTTCGAACGCTGGGCGTGAAAAAGTTTGCTTTCGGACCACATCAAAAAAACGTCGCCACGGCCGCATTCAGCGTGTCGCGCATGTCCTCATCATCGGTGAGCGGGCGCACCAGCGTCATCTGGCACGCAACTCTTGGTTCGATCCCCTTGTTGATCAGCTGGCCGGCATAGACCAGAAGGCGCGTCGAAATGCCTTCGTCGAGGCCATGGCCTTTCAAATTGCGGGCGCGGTGAGCGATCTGCACCAGCTTCTCGGCCATTGCCTGATCAATGCCCGCTTCGTGGCAGACGATTTCGGCTTCCGCTTCGGTATCCGGATAGTGGAAATCCAGCGCACCGAAACGCTGCTTGGTCGATTGCTTCAAATCCTTCAGTAGATTCTGATAGCCAGGATTATACGAGATGACCAGTTGGAAGTCGGGGTGGGCATCGACCAGCTCGGCCTTTTTATCCAGCGGCAAGGCGCGCCGGTGATCGGTCAACGGGTGGATAACGACCGTGGTATCTTGGCGCGCCTCGACCACCTCATCCAGATAGCAGATGGCGCCGATGCGCGCCGCCGTGGTGAGCGGACCATCCTGCCAGCGGGTGCCGCTGGCATCCAGCAGAAACCGCCCGACCAGATCGGAAGCGGTCATGTCCTCGTTGCAGGCGACGGTAATCAAGGGACGATCGAGCTTCCAGGCCATGTGCTCGATGAAGCGGGTTTTGCCGCAGCCGGTCGGCCCTTTCAGCATGATGGGCATGCGCGCGGCATAGGCGGCACTGAACAGGTCGACCTCATCGCCCATCGGCCGGTAGTAAGGCTGCTGCCTGATTCGATATTGTTCGCTGTTGCCTGTCATGCTGCGGTTTCCTGTCTGTTGGAACGGCGTTCTGGGTCACTGACGAGCCTCCGCGAGTGAGGCACTTGAAGGCGGTTCCTGAGGCTCCAGCAACTGCTTTAAAACGGCGTCCATGCGATTGATCGGAAGCGAAAAATGCCCTTCCCCGGGCATCCAGTGGACGCGCTTTCGCACTAGCGCTCGAGACAGGAACCGTGTATGGCTAGGCGGGACCGTCGTATCGAGCTCGCCGTGCCAGAAATCGACAGCAATCAAGATGTCTTCCGGCCGAAAGCCCCATCCCCAGTCGTGTGCATAAAGGGTAAGGTCCCGCAGCGCGCCTCGCGGGCCTTGGGTGAGCGCGGCGCGCACCCAGGCATAAAAGGCCGCCTTGATGTCCGGCCGGCGAAATACCGCTCTGTCGGCTTTCGGCGCATGAAACGTCAGCAGGCTTAACGCAACTTCCGGATAGCCCCGCATCAAACGCCCTACGACATCCCCGTAAAGCAGTCTCAGCAGCCACGGAGCCTTGCGCGCCAGCACAAAGCCCAATCGCGAAGGCCACTGCAAGGTGCGCAGCAACGATGCCTCATAGATCGGCCCCAAACCGCAGACTACGGCGACAGAAGTGAGCTGCTGGGGGATCTTGAAGGCGCAGGCCAAGGCGTACGGTCCACCACCGGAAACTCCCAGCACGGCAAAGGTTTCAATGCCTAGCGCCTGCATCAATTCGACCACGTCATCCGGCCAGTCCGCGATAAGGCGATGCGGTTTGAAATCGGAAAGGCCGTAGCCGGGGCGGTCGATGGCGATGGCACGAACGTGGCTGCGTGATGCCGCAGCCTCGATGAGGCCCGCTTCCAGACGGGAGGCCGGAAAACCGTGGCAGTAGATTAAAGGCTCGCCGCGGGGATTCCCGTACTCGGCGTAGCCGAGTGTTCGCCCGTCGCGCAGTCTGATCGTGCGGTCGTTACCGCCTGTTTCGTTGGCAGCCATAAGGCAGCGATTACACGCCCTGCATGTTCGTTGCGGTAGACGACATTAGTGAAGGCTCAGCGCCAAAACCCCTTGTCCAATCGCTCGGAAAGGGGGCTTTTCTTGACCAGCCCCAAGCCGGCCTGATCAGGCTTTGATGGGTCCTCGATAGATCACCATGGAGACACCTTGTGATTGCTTGAGCTTGTCATAGCCTATCAAGCGCACGTGATGTTCTGGATGGGCCTGGTGACACGCCTCGGCCTCAGCCAGTATGGCATCGGCATCGCTTTCGCCAAACATCGGCAGCTTCCACATGTACCAGTAATGATCGAACGCATTTTCCGGCTCAGTGTGTTCGATTGCCGGGTTCCAGCCTCTGCTGACGATGTATTCGACCTGTTTGCGGATTCGCGCATGGTCCATCGCCGGGAGATAGGAGAACGTCTCGAACTTGCGGCTCGTCGCGTCACTCAAGCTGGATTGATAGTCTTGCATCTCACTCATCGGATCGTTTCCTTGCAATTAGCCTTCTTCAGAATCGAGTTCGGTTTGGCGCTGTCGATCGCCCACCGACTATTTGTGGGCGACGTCCAGCTTATCGATGGTGTCAAACTCGAATTTGATCTCCTTCCAAGTTTCCATCGCCGCTTTCAGTTCGGGGCTGCTTTTTGCCGCAGCGGCCAGAATTTCCTTGCCGTCTTTTTCCAGCTGACGGCCTTCATTGCGGGCTTCGACGCAGGCTTCCAGCGCCACGCGATTCGCCGCCGCCCCGGCGGCATTGCCCCAGGGATGACCCAAGGTGCCGCCACCGAACTGCAGTACGGCGTCGTCGCCGAAGATGGCGACTAAAGCCGGCATGTGCCAGACGTGGATACCGCCCGAAGCGACGGCGAAGGCGCCGGGCATGGAACCCCAGTCCTGGTCGAAGAAGATTCCGCGACTGCGATCTTCTTTGATAAAGCGCTCGCGCAAAAGATCGATCCAACCCAAGGTGGCCGCCCGATCGCCTTCCAGCTTGCCCACCACCGTGCCGGTATGCAGATGATCGCCGCCGGACAGTCGCAGAATTTTCGTGAGCACACGGAAGTGGATGCCATGGTTCGGCGTGCGATCGATGACCGCGTGCATGGCACGATGAATGTGCAACAGAACCCCATTGTCGCGACACCAGTTGGCCAGCCCCGTATTGGCGCAGAAACCGCCCGTGATGAAATCATGCATGATGATCGGGGCGCCGATTTCCTTGGCGTAGTCAGCGCGCTTGTACATCTCTTCCGGAGTCGGTGCGGTGACGTTCAAATAATGGCCCTTGCGCTCGCCGGTTTCGGCTTCGGCCTTGTTGATGGCTTCTATGACGAAGTCGAAACGCTGCTTCCAGCGCATGAACGGCTGGCTGTTGACGTTCTCGTCGTCCTTGGTGAAATCGAGACCACCGCGCAGACACTCATAGACGGCGCGGCCGTAGTTCTTAGCGGAGAGGCCGAGCTTCGGCTTGATGGTGCAACCTAAGAGCGGACGGCCATATTTGTTCATGATGTCGCGTTCGACCTGAATGCCGTGGGGCGGGCCGCCGCAGGTCATGACATAGGCAATGGGGAAACGCACGTCTTCGAGGCGCAGGCCGCGCACGGCCTTGAAGCCGAATACGTTGCCCACCAACGAGGTAAACACGTTCACCACGGAGCCTTCCTCGAACAGGTCGATCGGGTAGGCGATGAACGCGTAGAACTGGTCGTCGTGGCCAGGAACATCTTCAATTTTGTAAGCGCGACCTTTATAGTAATCGAGGTCGGTCAGAAGGTCGGTCCACACCGTGGTCCAGGTGCCGGTCGACGATTCGGCGGCGACGGCGGCAGCGGCTTCCTCGCGCGGTACGCCTGGTTGTGGCGTAATCTTGAAAACCGCCAGAATATCGGTATCGGCCGGCGTGTACTCGGGCATCCAGTAAGTTTCACGGTAGTCTTTGACGCCCGCGCTATACGTTTTAACAGCCATTTTATCTCCTCACCCTCGTTCGGGATCGATTGCAAGTAAAGGATTCATCTTTCATCCCTAACCGTTTGTGCGTTCCAGCGCCACGGTACTCCAAGGCACTATAAGCCGTTCAATCCATAAATAAAATTCAATAATGTTAATTGGAACCATCAGGAATAATTATTCATACTCTGTCTTGGCAATTCTGATGCAGATGTTTGGATGACGGTAAAGCTGGACAGGTCGCCGCTATCTAGCATAATCCAACAAACACCCATCTCCAACTCGGATGGGCGGCCCGGGCCCAAACTCTCGTCATCCAAGCGAGCACAAGATCATGAATGAACAGCCTGTAACCACGGTCAAGACCCGTTTCAAAAGTCATCCAACGACTGCAATCATTTGGTTGCACGGCCTGGGCGCCGACGGCCATGACTTTGAACCGATCGTCGATGAACTACGCTTGCCGGAAACGTTGGGAGTCCGCTTTGTGTTTCCTCATGCACCGAGACGACCGGTAACCATCAACCAGGGATGCATCATGCGCGCCTGGTATGATATTTTGGCCTGCGATTTCAGCCGCGGGGTCGATGAGAGCGGAATCCGCGCATCTCAGCAGCAGGTCCAGAAGTTGATCGCACATGAGATTGCCCAGGGGATCGCGCCTTCGCGCATTGTAGTGGCCGGCTTTTCGCAGGGCGGCGTAATCGCTCTGGAAGCCGGCGCGCGTTTTCCGGAAAAACTGGGCGGCATCATCGCGCTCTCGACTTATCTGGCCTTACCGGATGGGTTTCCCGTGGCTCGTGAGTCGATGCCCATTCTGATGGCGCATGGGACGCTGGATACCGTGGTGCCGTTTGCTTTGGCGGCATACAGCCGCAGCGTGCTGGAAAACAAGGGCTATGCCGTCGAATGGCTGAGCTATCCCATGCAGCATTCGGTCTGTGCGGAAGAGATCGCTGCAATCCGCGACTGGCTGTTGCGACATCTCGCGTAGATTCACCGAATGAATGATTCAGAACGGGTCTTGGCAGTCGAACCAAGGTGCTTGGCTCGTTAGCGATGATGGAGTTCTAGTGCAAAGCCACCGACCTAAGAGCGATATTGACGCTCTGCTGCTGGCCGTCCAGCTCGATCGCTAGGCGCAATTGTTTGGCGGAAGCCGCTTCATCCTTACCCGGGAAAAACAGGAAGCCATAGACCAATTCGCCGGGCATGACGCGTTGATTGCGTAGGGTCTTGCGCGCCAGATCGTCACGAATCCGGTCTTCCAATGCGTACAACTGCTGGCCGCCGCCATAGAGAGCGCCCACGCCTACCCCCACCGCGGCGCCCTTGGAAGCCGTGTTCAGTAGACTGTCGCCGGCCAGGATACCGATGGCGAAACCCGCAACGGCCCCCGCCGCGCCGAGCAGCAGAGCTGACTGGCCGGTACCTGTCAGCGCCTCGCCCACACGTACCGCAGCGCTGACTCGCTGATAAGCCTGGTCGGCCGTCAGTAGCGGCCAGGCCTGATTCTGTCGATCGATCAGAAACGTCTGATGCGGAAAAATCTTGATCACCCGCCCACTCTGATTGTCGATGACGAAGCGGACTGGTAGAAGTCCCGCGCCGCGGATATCGAAACCGAACGCTGCTTGCGCCTGATCTTCATCGACATAAGACTGAGCCGCCAGCAAGGCGCCCTGAACATTGACGTGATCCACGAATGAGGCAGGCAGTGGCACGGGGGCGATGCGCTCGCGGTAGGTGCTGCAGGCCGAAAGGCAACACGCCAGAGCCAGCAGAACCCATGCGGGTAAAGCAGCGGTGTGTCTAACCGCGGAGCGGCAGTAAAGCATCATGGGTTGATTCTCGTTTTGCATGACCAGGCCAACCGGTATTCCACAAAAGGGCCGCGCGCAGCATCGAACGAGGCCCGCCGTGGATGATCAACCACGGCAGTCTAACGATCTGGCGCGATCGCGATCCGCCTTCACCGGATGCTTGGCAATTTTTTGCAGGCTCGATGCTAGGCGCGATGACAGCAGCCTTGTGCGCCCCGCAATGTGCAGAGCTCGGAACGGTCGTCGTTGTGCCGCTTCGGGTCAGGCTGCACTTGTTATGACTGTAAACGATCGCCGACAGAATACAAACGGACTGCTGAAAGCCGTCAGTTTGCGCTAATAGGCGATCTGGCGGGTTATTCGGCAGCTTCCCACAAGCCCATACCCGGAAAAGGTTCCTGCCTTTAACGGGCGCTTATTGATGGTTTCTTGGCGAGGCTTTGAAAAGCAGACGCCGTTGCAGTTATCCTGCTTAACTTTAAGGCTTGTAGTTTCGTCCATGATGGAAAAGTTTCCTATCGAGCAATCGGCGCGATCCCCAGCGCAAACGGCGTTTCGGTCGCTAAAGGCTTTCGTCGGCACTCAGATCATTGGCCAGGAGATTTTGATCGAGCGCATGCTCATCACACTATTGGCAGACGGCCATATGTTGGTGGAGGGCGCGCCTGGTCTCGCCAAGACGCGTGCGATCAATGTACTCAGCAGGGGCATCGAAGGCGATTTCCACCGCGTGCAGTTCACGCCCGATTTATTACCCGCCGACCTGACCGGCACGGAAGTCTATCGTCCCCAGGATGGTTCCTTCCATTTCCAGCAAGGCCCTTTGTTCCATAACCTAATTCTGGCCGATGAAATCAACCGCTCGCCGGCGAAGGTGCAGGCGGCGCTACTGGAGGCTATGGCCGAGCGGCAGATCACCGTCGGCCGTATGACTTACAAGCTGCCGCCGTTGTTCATGGTCATGGCAACGCAGAATCCGATTGAGCAGGAAGGCACTTATCCGCTACCGGAAGCGCAGCTCGACCGCTTTCTGCTCTACGTCAGGATCGGCTATCCGGAAGCTCGCCATGAGAAAGAAATCTTACAGCTTGCCCGACACGAGGCGCTGCAACAAAGCCCTACCCTACCCGGGAATTTCACACTGCTGAGCCAGAGCACGCTATTCGCCGCTCGAAAAGAAGTGCTCGAGCTCTATCTGGCCGAGCCGCTGCAGGAGTATCTGCTGCAACTGGTGATCGCTACGCGCAATCCCGGCGTGTATGCGGAAAACCTCGCGCGCTGGCTGCAGTACGGCGCCAGTCCGCGAGCGAGCATCGCACTGGATCGCTGCGCCCGTGCTCGCGCTTGGCTGAGCGGTCGCGATTATGTCGCGCCGGAGGACATTCAAGCCCTCGCCTATGACGTACTGCGCCATCGCATCATTTTGTCTTATGAGGCCGAGGCCGAGGGCGTAACGGCGGATCATTTCATTCGTGAACTGCTCTCCCGTATCGCCGTACCGTGACTGCTGCGCTCGCAGGACGTTGTCCATGCCAACGTATTCGAGTTGATCTATTATTTCGCATCCGTTCGCCGTAAACACGACCGATGCACGACGTCCAGCGCCGATTTATCGACTATGCGATCCATTGCGGAGCCTTGCGCTTTGGCGATTTCACCCTCAAATCCGGTAGGCAGAGCCCTTATTTCTTCAATACCGGCCGGTTTCACAGCGGCGCCACGCTAGATCGGCTGGGACAGTTTTATGCCGAAGCGATCCTGCACGCGGACATCGAATTCGACATGCTGTTCGGGCCGGCTTACAAGGGCATTCCTTTGGTGTGCGCAGCGGCCATCGCTCTGGCCCACGCCACCGGCCGGGAAATCCCCTTTGCCTTCAACCGCAAGGAAATCAAAGATCACGGTGAAGGCGGCGATCTGGTCGGCGCGCCCGTGCAAGGCTCGGTATTGGTCCTGGACGACGTAATATCGGCCGGCAGTTCCGTCCACGAGTCGGTGGCGATGATTCGCCGTGCTGGCGCAACCCTCTGCGGCGTGCTGATCGCCCTCGACCGTCAGGAAAAGGGACGAAGCGGGCGCTCCGCCATCGAGGAGATCACTCGTCACGACGGCGTTCCGGTTTTTTCCATCATCACACTCGGCGATGTCATCGAATACTTGGCCGAATCCGGCCTGCACCGCGCCGAACTGCAGGCGGTGAGGCGCTATCAGCGGCGTTATGGTTGCGTGGTTTCCCGGTGAAGAGGCGTGAAGCGTTCGGCGCTCTCTGCGGCCCGATCGGTCGAGCACTGTTGAGGCCAATCGCGAGCCTTCGCTGCCGGGGACGTTTCGCGGCGCGGAAGAGATCGAGCTCGCCCGCAAGGGCAAGCTGAATACCCTCGATACCGAGATCAAAAATCACCTAGGCGAACATCATCCAAGCGGCGCGCGGTCCACGCGCTGGGTTCAAGCCCTATACCGAAGCCGGTCTGCTAGCGCGATAGCAGCAGCGTGCCGATTCCCTGATTGGTGAGTAGTTCCAGCAGCACGGCGTGCTCGATGCGCCCGTCGATGATGTGCACGCTGCGCACGCCACTCCTCAACGCATCGGTAGCGCAGCGGGCTTTCGGAATCATGCCATCGCTGAGGGTGCCGTCTTCGATCAGGGCTTCTACCGTCGGTATCGATAAGCCGGTCAACAATGTGCCCTGTTTATCCAGAATGCCCGGAATATTGGTCAGCAAAATGAGCTTTTCGGCGCGCAGCACCTCGGCGATTTTCCCGGCCACGAGGTCTGCGTTGATATTATACGAGCGCCCGTCATCGCCGACGCCGATGGGCGCGATGACGGGAATAAAATTGCCCCTTACCAGCATATCGACCACGGCGGGGTCGATGCTCGCCACTTCGCCGACATAGCCAAGGTCGATGATCCCGGACTCTGCTATCTCGGCGGCTGTTTGCTTGACGATGATTTTGCGCGCCCGCACGAGATCGCCGTCCTTGCCGGTCAGTCCCACCGCCGAGCCACCGTGCCGATTGATCAGATTGACGATCTCCTTGTTCACCAGCCCGCCGAGCACCATTTCCACCACATCCATCGTCTCGCTGTCCGTGACGCGCATGCCGTCTACG
>CADDZF010000055.1 GCA_902812445.1 Methylococcaceae bacterium
ATCGACGCTCTGGAGGATCACTTGGAAGACAGCTTGAGAACGCTGGAAAACGACCACGGCCGAGTCCATTCGATCGTCGCTTGGCCATGGATCATAGATTCACTTCAGAATTAGAAATGGAATAAATCCCGTTGCAGAGATAAGCCGCTGAAAGCGTTGAGTAAAGCGGTAAAAATTACTGAGTGTGCCGGAAAGATTTACCGACATGGAGGAGAGGAGATTTTGAGCGTTCGGTCGAGCCGAGTGCTCCAGTTTTCAGCCTGTTACGGGATGCTGAACTGAGACGCGCGCCACGATAGCCTTGTCTTCGGGCAAGCCATCTTCGATGATTCGGAAAACCGCTCCCTCTGGTTCCCGCCGCAATTTAGCTGGCTAGCCCTTGGCTAGACGGATTGTTGTTGACCTAGCGGTTCTATAGCAGTGTCAGTGATTTCTCCGGGACAACCGGCTGCCGTACTGCGCCAGCGAGCCACACGATGCGGACTGAGGCGGGCTGGCTTCTGGAAATGTGCGTTTATTGCCGGGCAGTGCGGCCCACCGCCTGATGAGCCGTTGCGCCAGAAACCTGTGATCAATCGCGGAAATTCTCATACTGCAAGGGTAACTCGAGCTTGGCCTCGCGCAGCAGCGCGATGACTTGCTGCAGGTCATCGCGCTTTTTCCCGGCCACACGGATTTTTTCGCCCTGAACGGAGGCCTGCACTTTCAGTTTGCTGTCCTTGATCAGCTTCACGATAGTGCGGGCGAGCTGCGCATCGATGCCCTGTTTCAGCGTGACCGTCTGGCGTGCCTGTTTACCCGAGATTTGCGGCCGCTCAATGTCCAGACAGGCGATATCGATACCGCGCTTGGCCAGCTTGTTGTGCAGCATATCCAGCATCTGCTGGAGCTGAAACTCGACCTCGGCGTGCAGAGTGATCACCGCCTCGCTCAGCTCGAAACGAGCGCCCGAGCCCTTGAAATCAAACCGCGTCGCGACTTCCCGATTGGCCTGATCGACCGCATTGGCGACTTCGTGCATGTTCACTTCGGATACGACGTCGAATGAAGGCATTTTCCCTCCTTGAGCAGTCAGGGTGAGTCATAACTTGCGCGCCGCCGACACCTTTTCATAGGCTTTGCGTATTTTCTGCGTTTTCTCTGTGGCGATTTTGATCATCTCGTCCGGAAGGCCGTTGGCGACCAGTTTGTCAGGATGGTGCTGGCTCATCAGCCTGCGATAAGCGCGCTTGATGTCGGTGTTGCTGGCGGAGGCTCTGACGCCCAGTACGGCATAAGCATCGTCCAGTGTCGGCTGTGCATGGGGTTTCGGCGATCGGCGTTGACGATAGCTATGATCATAATCTCTTTCCGCGCCGGTAAATCGCATCTGCGCCTCCTGTATCGCCTTGAGCGCTTGAAATTCAAAACGCGAGAAATCCAGCCGGTCGCACATATACAAGAGCAGCCGTTCCTCGATGGCGCGCAAAGGGCCGTCGGCATAAGCGGCCTGGAGCTGAATTTCGATGAACATGCGGATCAGCGCGTAGCGCCGGCATTCGGCCCGGAATTGCTTGAGCGCCTCGTCAAGCGGGAAATCGGGCCGCTTGCCATGGTTGAAAAGACGGGCGGCGGTGTTGCGCAAATGATCGGAAAGCTCCATTTTTTCCATGATCGATCTGGCGAGCTTGATCTCCGCCTCGCTAACGCGCCCATCGGCCTTGGCGAGATGGCCCATGATGGAAAATGTGGCGGTAAAAAAAGCCATCTGGACCCCTTGCTGAGCATCCGGCTGCTTATAGTCGCTCCCCAGCAGCGGTTCGATACTTGCTAACCCTCTGTCGAACTGGTGTCCGAGCGCGGCACCGAGCATGGCTCCCAACGGGCCACCCAGAAGAAAGCCAAACGCCCCGCCAATGATCTTGCCATGCCAGTTCATGGATCGCTTCCTATCTTGCCCAGCAGACCGTATAGTTGATTGACCATCAAAATTACATGATTAGCGGTTTTTCTGAAAGCCTTGACGAGAACAAAACGCCCTATGAATGCCCCGGAAGCCGTATATGAAACGTCCCTGAAAGGCCTTGCGCTGAAAACGCGCGGCAAGGTCCGCGACATCTACGAGATCGACGACAGCCTCATGCTGATCGTCACCACGGACCGTATTTCGGCATTCGATGTCGTGCTGTCCGACCCGATACCCGGTAAAGGACGCGTGCTGACGGCGCTGTCCAATTTCTGGTTCGACCGCCTGCGCGGGGCGGTGCAGAATCATCTTTGCCCGGCCATACGACTGGACCACATCGTCTCTGACGAATCGGAGCGCGCGCAGCTCCGGGGACGGGCAATCGTCGTCAAGAAACTGCGGCCGCTACCGATCGAAGCCATCGTTCGAGGTTATCTCGCCGGTTCGGCCTGGAAAGAATATCAAACGAGCGGGATAGTCTGCGGCATCAAGTTGCCCGCGCATTTACCCCAAGCCGGAAAGCTGCCCGAAACCCTCTTCACGCCTTCGACGAAAGCGGACATCGGAGACCACGACCGGAGTATCAGCATCGAACAAACGGCCGCGCTGATCGGAAAAGACCTCGGGGAACAGATTCGCGCCGTGAGTCTAGAGCTGTATGCCCGTGCCGCCGATTATGCCCGGCAACGCGGTATCATCATCGCCGACACCAAGTTCGAATTCGGCCTGGACCAGGCGGGCGCCCTCTACTGGATCGACGAAGCGCTGACGCCGGATTCTTCGCGCTTCTGGCCCGCTGATCAATATCGCACTGGCATCAGCCCACCAAGCTTTGATAAACAGTTCGTGCGTGATTATCTGGAGAGCTTGCGCTGGAACAAGCGTCCGCCCGCTCCCAGACTCCCCGCCGCAGTCATCGCAAAAACCGCCGAAAAATACCGCGAAGCCGAGCGGCGCCTTACGGGATAGACGGGGTCGTCGGCTACGCCAACGGATTTCTCTCTGTCTGTGCACCTGCCAAGCCGCTGAATGGCCTTTTGGTCGGCCGCCCACGCCTTAGCTGACTTGTCGTTCCTGTAAGAGATGGCTTGCAAGCTAGCGTGAGCCCGCCGCTGTTTTGAAATTTTACAGTTTTCCAGACCGAGTTCGAATATAGGACAAGTTATTTTCTTATTCAAATACTTACCGTATTGGCATGAATAACGCTTTTACACTGCCACTCATCAAAATAAAGGTAAGTATCATGAGAATTCACGTGGCAAGGAAAACGCTGCTGAGCGTAAGCCTTTGCTTACTCTCCCATTACTCTGGCGCTACACCCATCACTTTCACGGGCACCAGCGGCGGCTTGAAGGCGTCGGCGATATTCGAGGTGAGTGCCTCCAATTTGGTCGTGACGCTCGCCAATACTAGCGCGGTTGATGTGCGTGCTCCGGGTGAGGTTCTGACCGGCGTCTTTTTTACCTTAACGGGCGATCCGACGCTCATCCCCGTATCCGCCTTACTGAATACCGGCAGCAGTGTATTTTATGATGCGGATGGCCAGCCGGCGGGCGGTGTCGTGGGCGGCGAATGGGCTTACGCGAATCACTTGGCTGGCGCTCCCGGCAGCGCCGATGAAGGCATTTCGAGCTCGGGATTAGGGCTGTTTGGAGCGGGTAATTTCCCGGGAGCGAATCTGGCCGGCCCTCCATTGGGAGCGGTCAATGGCGTACAGTACGGCCTTCTCTCGGCGGGCGACAATCCGGCGACGGGCAATCAAGGAATAACCGGTAGTGGAGGACTGGCCAAACATTCAGTGATTTTCACCCTGTCAGGCGTTTCGAGCGTATTTGATCCGGCCGCTCCGGGCGCCATCACCCAGGTCTCGTTTCAGTACGGCACGTCGCTTGACGAGACCAATCTGCCTGGCGTTCCTCCGGCAACGCCACAACCGGTTCCCGAACCGGGTACGCTAGGATTATTAGGCATCGGCCTGGTCGCTGCGCTGAGGAAAAGCCTCAAGCACCAGGCGGCTTAATCCAGGCGCGACGATTAAGGCAAAGCCAATTACTTGGGCTTTGCCCTTGTTATTATGCCGGCCCGAAAATAACCTCCTGGTATTTCGGGCCATCGCCAAGACCGGTACACGCCCAAGCCTTGGCTCACGCGGCTCGGCGCCGGGCATCTCTGACCCGGATTAACCCTGCCTATCTAAAGGCGGGGTTAATAGCATTAGGGCAGTTGACCCTGCTTCTTGAGCAAAACAGGCAACAGGGCAAACAGCCCGAGCAGAAACAAGCTCAGCAGAACTTCGAATGAGAGCAGGTCGTTGGCACTCTCGATCTGCCCCAGAGACTGGCCCAGGTTGACGTAGACGAAGCTGCCCGGGATGATCCCGAGTATCGTTGCGAGAACGTATGTTTTCAGACTGACGTCGGTCAAAGCGGGTGCCAAATTGACCAGCCAGAACGGAAACAAAGGGACCATGCGGAGAAACAGCAGATAGTTGAAGGCGTTTCGTTGGAACCCTCGAACGATTCTCTCGGCCTTGGGATACTGCACCAAGCGTTTGTGCACGAAATCGGCAAAGACGAAGCGCGCCGCCAGAAACACCAGCGCAGCTCCGACCGATGCTGCGGCCACCGTCAACACGGTTCCCACCCAGCGGCCAAACAAAAACCCTATCACCAAGGACAATGCTGCGCCGCCGGGGATGCTGAGCGCCGTGGATGCGACGTAAATTAGACCCCAGGTCAGCAGCATCAGCGCGTAATGCTGCTCGGTATAACTCAGCCACTGATCGCGATGCGCCTTGATATTTTGCAGACTCAGCCACTCGCTCCCACCGAGCAGAAAGAAAAGGCCAAGTCCCGCGCCGAATACGCTCAGAATGATCCATTTAACCCGGCGTTGCTGTTCTCTATCCATCAGATCGCTATTGCCCTGCATAGAGGAAAAGTCAGTATAACCGGTCTGTGCGTATTTCGGGACCGCAGTGCTTCGTTGCCCTAAAAAGCGCTCGCCGGTAGTGCCTGATTGCGCGCAAGCGCGTCGTGACCCCTAAGCATACGCGACCTTATCTGGTGTCGAACCGGCGGCCCCCATCGTCCGCCACGGTCCGCGCTGAAAGGTCAAGCGCTCGTGGAAACCGCACAGAAAAAAGCCTTCAGATAATCGGTTTCGGGTATCGCGGGATGAACGGGATGGTCGCGGCCCTGGCCTTCCGATGCGAGGAAAATCAGCGTGCGGTCGAGGTGCCTCGCGGTGGCCCGCAATATTTCATGCAACGTATCCCGGCCCAAGTGATAAGAGCACGCTGCCGATACCAGGATGCCTTCCTTGGCAAGGATTTGCAGCGCCATCTGGTTGATGCGGCGATAGGCTTCAACGCCCGCCTTGAAGTCTTTTTTGCGTTTGATGAGTGCGGGCGGATCGAGGATGATGAGATCATAGCGCCGGCGTTCCTGCCGGGCCCGTTGCAAAAACTCGAAGGCATCGTCCCGCACGCTGCGGATGCGCGGGTCCACTCCGTTCAAGCGTGCGTTTGCGGCCGCCAAAGCCAAAGCCGCCTCAGAGCTGTCAACGCAATCCACGGCTTCGGCGCCGGACGCTGCTGCCTGTACGCCCCAGGCGCCGGAATAGGAGAAAAGATCCAGTACCCGCTGACCGGCTGACAATTTCGCCGCCAGCGCGCGGTTATGGCGATGATCGTAAAACCAGCCGGTTTTCTGGCCATTAACCGGATCGACGAGAAAGCGCACGCCGTTTTCCTCGATTTCAACCGGCCCTATGAGATTGCCTTTTACGACTTCGGTATAGCTTGCAAGACCTTCAAGCTGGCGCAGGCCGGAGGTATTTTTCAACACGATAACGCGAGGAGCCAATAAGTCGTCCACAGCGCTCAGCAGTAGTTCGCGCAAACGTTCCATACCCGCCGTCGTTATCTGAATCGTCAGCACATCGCCAAAACGGTCGATCACCAAGCCGGGCAACCCGTCGCTCTCGCCATAGACGAGCCGGTAAAAAGGTTTTTCGTACAGTCGTTGGCGCAGACGGAGAGCGCTCTCGAAACGGCGGCGCAAAAAGTTGTGATCGATGAGGCAAGCGCCGTCGCGGCTGAGCAGGCGGGCACAGATCAGCGAGGCGGGATTAGCATAAGCAATACCGAACGGTTCGCCGCGGCTGTCCGCCACGAGAACCAGTTCACCGGCAGTGAGACTGCTGAGCGGCGTCTGGGCGACATCCACTTCGTTGCTGAAGACCCATACATGCCCCTGGCGCAGTCGCCTATCGTCGTTTTTCTTCAGCCGCAAGGCAGGAAATTTCATGCGATTCGACGTTGAGGGTGCGATAAAAGGGTATTGTTGGACCATCAAATCTCACCCGCCTCGATCATGCGGATGAGTGTTGATAGCTCCGCTCGTCTTGACGGACGCAGCTGCTCCTCACCTGCGAGAAAGGTCTTGCCGCAGGATCCGGCATCCACCGAGCATTGAGCGTCTGGGATGAAGCGCACGATGGGCATGCTCGCATCAACCGGCCGCTTGCGGTCCTTTTCTCATAACCGTTTACTTCGGGCCGGTACGGTTGATTGATGGGGGCCCGGAGCTTCACATCAGCTCAAACGTGAAACCGCCGACCTCACCTCGGGGAGCGGCCAAGAGCAGTTTGATTTCGACCGGTTGTCCGGACGCCATCGCGGCATCGCCGAACGCTTCCGGCAGATATTCACCGGGCTGAAATACCCGCTCTGCGATCGTCTCGCCGTTGTCCTGCATCAGGCCGAGCTTGATCGCAGGAAAGCTCTGCGCGCGTTCGGACTGGTTGGCCATCATCAGTCGGAACTCGAATCCATCACTACCGTCCGGGGCAGGATAAAGCTCGCGCTCGATGATCTCAATGCGGCTCACGTCGCGGTAGGCCGGGAGCCAGCAATCGAAGATCTGACAGGCCTGTTCTAGCCAGGGCCGGAGCTGGATGTTCTTGGCCATACTGGCGCCCTCGTAGACGCTGACTTGCCAACTGAACAGCGCCAGCAAGCCGATACTTCCCAGCAGCCAGAACAGCCGACTGGCGAACGATGCCTTTTCCGCCCTTTCCCAGAAGGCAAAATCCGCCGGCTGGCTGGACGATTGGTACGGTAAGGCCAGCTGGTTCAGGGCCCGGTCCATTCTTGGCAGTCGAAGCGAGGCTTGATCGACCGAAGCGACCGTTCCCAGAGCGGGTATCCGGATCGCCGGCGGCTGATCGGGCACTGCCTCACGCTCGCTCGTGGCTAGCGTAGTGAGCGCGTTGAAGGCAATCTGACAGCGCTCGCAGAGCGCCTCGCCAAGGCCTGCGCGCAACTGTTTGACGCTAATGGCATAGATCGCTTTGCACTGCGGGCATTGGGTGTACATGGCGTTCACCGCCTTACACCGATCAGCCGCACCCACTGCTCGCGGATCGCCGCGGAGGAAAAATCGAAGTGCGCCGAATAGGCGCGCTGCACATCGTCCAACTCCGGGTGCAGGATGCCGGAAAGCACGAGACGGCCGCCCGGCCGCACTCGCGCCGCGATGGCAGGTGCGAGCTCGATTAGCGGTTTGGCCAGGATGTTCGCGATCAGGACATCCGCTGCAAAATCTGCGAGCTCTTCAGGACGGCAGCACTGGACGGCATTCTCGACCCTATTTTTGCACGCGTTTTCACAGGTGGCGATGAGCGCTTGCGGATCGATGTCGACCGCGTACGCCGAGCGGGCACCCAGCAGAACCGCCGCGATCGCCAGAATGCCGGAGCCGCACCCGAAGTCGATCAGGCAGGCGTTCCGCAGGTCCTGGGTGTCGAGCCATTCCAAGCACAAGGCAGTGGTCGCGTGCGTGCCGGTGCCGAACGCTAGCCCGGGATCCAGCGTTAGATTGACGGCTTCGGCCGCCAACGGCGCCTGTCCGCTGGGGCAAACCCATAACCTTGGGCCAAAGCGCATGGGCTTAAAATGCTCGAGCCAGGCGCGTTCCCAAACCTGGTCAGGCAGAGATTCCACGCACCAACCGGATAGCTGATCGCCGCTCAGTTGCTGGAGAATGGTCTCTTCTACCGCAGACAACGCGGCATCCGCTGCGAACAGCGCCGTCACCCGGGTTTTTTGCCAGATCGGCGTTTCACCCGGTCTAGGTTCATAAAGCGGTTGATTGCCGGCATCATCGAAGCTGACGGAGAGCGCGCCCAAGCGAGTCAGCAAGTCCGCAATCGGCTCGCACAACGCTTGCACGGTGATGACTGAAAGCTGTTGCCAGGCCATGCCGATTCAATGCTTCGTGCCGAGCTTCTGCTCCAGATAATGAATGTTCTGCGCACCGGCCCCAAAGGCGGCGTCATTGATCACGTTCAACAGTAGTGGAATGTTGCACTTGATGCCGCCAATCACCATCTCGTTCAGTGCCATACGCATTCTTGCCAATGCGCTTGCGCGGTTCTCGCCATGAGCGATGAGCTTACCGATCATCGAATCATAGTAAGGCGGCACCTTGTAGCCATTGTAGATGTGTGTTTCCACTCGTATGCCAGGGCCGCCCGGCATGTGAAACTGTTCGATGAGACCGGGCGATGGCATGAAATTGTAAGGGTCTTCTGCGTTTATGCGGCATTCGATGGCGTGTCCGCGCACCACCACGTCGCTCTGCTTGATAGAAAGCGTCTCGCCCGCCGCGATGCGCAGCTGCTCCTTGACGATGTCGAACCCGGTCACCATCTCGGTGACCGGATGCTCCACCTGTATTCGGGTGTTCATTTCAATGAAGTAAAAGGCGTCATCCTGGTAGAGAAACTCGAACGTGCCAGCGCCAAGATAGCGAATTTCGCGGCAGGCTTGTACGCAGCGTTCGCCCATCTCTTGGCGTTTGGCTTCGCTGATGCCAAGGGCGGGCGCCTCCTCGATGACTTTCTGGTGGCGGCGCTGGATCGAGCAGTCGCGCTCGCCCAGATGAACCATATTGCCGTGGCTGTCGGCCAACACCTGAAATTCGATATGGCGGGGATTGTCCAGGAATTTTTCCATGTAAACCATGTCGTTACCGAACGCGTTCTCGGCTTCGGCGCGCGTCAGCGAAATGGAACTGTGCAGCGCAGCCTCGCTGTGAACGACGCGCATGCCACGTCCGCCGCCTCCGCCCGCCGCCTTGATGATGACCGGAAAACCGATTGCGCGAGCGATTCTGAGCGTCTCTTCACTATCATCGCCCAAAGGGCCGTCCGAACCGGGCAGGCAGGGAACGCCAGCCTTTTTCATGGTCTGGATGGCAGACACCTTGTCGCCCATGAGACGAATGGTTTCCGGCCGGGGGCCGATGAAAATGAACCCGCTCTGGTTTACCTTTTCGGCAAAATCGGCGTTTTCGGACAAAAAACCGTAACCGGGATGGATAGCCACGGCGTCGGTTACTTCGGCTGCGCTGATAATTGCCGGCACGTTGAGATAGCTTTCCTTGGACGGGGCCGGCCCAATGCAGACCGATTCATCCGCCAGGCGCACGTGCTTGAGATCGCGGTCGGCCTCGGAATGAACGGCTACCGCCTTGATGCCCAGTTCGCGGCACGCGCGCAGTATGCGCAAGGCAATTTCACCCCTGTTAGCGATCACGATTTTACCGAGCATGGTGCGCCGCGCGACATGGAAGATGTGATTGGAGAACCAGAACCTCGCTCTCAGTTGCTCTAGTCGAGCACGAAGAGCGGCTGGTTGTACTCGACGGGTTGGGCGTTCTCCACCAGGATCTTGGTGATGTTGCCTGCCTTGTCGGCTTCTATCTGATTGAGAATTTTCATCGCTTCGATGATGCACAGGGTATCGCCGACGTTGACGTGCTGACCAATCTCGACAAACGGCTTCGAGCCCGGCGAAGGAGAACGGTAGAAGGTGCCGACCATCGGCGAGCGCACGATGTGGCCGCTCAGTACTTCCGCTTCTTCCGGAGTCTCCGATTTGAATTCCACCGCCTGCGATATACCGACCAGTGCGCTCGGCGCCGCTCCCGCTGCAGCCGGTGGGGAGGCGCTGCTGTAGCGGCTGATGCGTACCGATTCTTCGCCTTCATGAATTTCTATTTCAGCGACATCCGATTCCTGGATCAGCTCGATAAGTTTCTTAATTTTTCGAATGTCCATAGTCATGCTGGCTTACTCTCGTTGATCATCTGCATGGCCGCCATCAAGGCCAGCTCATAGCCGAGACCGCCCAGTCCCAAGATCACGCCCCGAGCAATGTCCGAAAAATAGGACGTCCTGCGGAAAGGTTCGCGCGCATGCGGGTTGGACAGGTGCACCTCGATAAAAGGAATGCGCGTTGCCAGTAACGCGTCGCGGATCGCGATGCTGGTATGGGTGAAGGCGGCCGGGTTTAGCACGATGAAAGCGACGAGCTGCTGATAGGCCAAGTGAATGCGGTCGACGATTTCGTGTTCGGCGTTGCTCTGGAAAAACGCTATGTCATGCCCCCGAGCGTGCGCTATGACCGCCAGCTTTTCTTCTATGTCGCTTAAGGTTTGACTGCCATACAACCCGGGCTCGCGAGAGCCGAGCAGGTTCAGATTAGGACCGTTAACTATGAGGATGTTCGCCATCGGTGCCGGAGCGCTTTTTCCTGATTGTTGGCAGAACGGGGACGGCACAGCTATTTTGCCGAAATGGGCAGAACTTGTCCAGAACGCTAGCGCTTCACTGATGTTCGCCGCAAGTTATCGCACTTTCGCAGCGAACGCTTGCTCTATAGCAAACGCTGTATGGCGGCGAGCACCTGTTGGCGGCTGAACGCCCCCGGGTGAGTGGCAGTCAGGATGCCGTTACGGTCGAATACGGCGGAGAAAGGCAAGACATTGAGGTAATTGCCGAGGCGAAAGGCGTAGTCCGCGCCTCCGGTGTCGCCAATCAGGACAGGATAGTTGATCGGTATGGACTGCCGGAAGCTGTCGACCGCTTCTACCTCGTCGATGGCGATCCCGACAAACTGCAAGCCCCGCTCACCGTATTCATCCTGCAATCGGGAAAATTCCGGGGTTTCCTGTCGGCAAGGCGCGCACCAGGTGGCCCAGAAGTTGACGACCAGGATCTTGCCTTTCCACTCCTTCAGGTCATGCGGCATACCCGAAAGATCGGAAAAAGCCACGTCCAGCAGACCGGATGGCTCTACCTGGGTGGATGACGACTCGTTGTGCCGCCAGCCATACGCGGCGATGCCCGCTGCGAAGGCCAGCAGCACCAGCGCGATGATCCACGGGCGGCCCATCAGTTGAAGACCTGCTGCACGTGCTCGAGAAAACGATCCGCCCTCATGTCTCCCACGATCCGGTAAGCTTTGCGCTCGACCTGATCGGGGCCGAAAAACAGGATAGCGGGCGGGCCGAGCAGTCCAAACCGTTTGAGCAGGGCGGCATCTTGCTCGCTGTTCTGCGTGACGTCGGCCTGCAACCAGACGGCATGGCTCAATGCCGCGCGGACGTCCGGATCGGAGAACGTATAGCGCTCCATTTCTTTGCACGAGATGCACCAGTCAGCATAGAAATCGAGCATTACCCATTGACCGTTGGCGCTGGCCGTTTGCAGGCGTTGCTGCAAATCATCCAGATTGCTGACGAGCTGGAAAGCAACGGGGTGCTGCTGTTCTTTTGCGTTGCTCACCGCCAGCTTTCGCAGCGGCTGCAGCGGATCCTGACTGTCGGCAGCAACGCCCACCAGCAACAAAATGCCATAGGTCAGCATGGCGATGCCGACGCCTTTCCATAGCTTGCGCCAGCCCGAAGCGTGGGCCGGCAGCGAATCGAGCGCGCTGAGGTAAATCGCCGGCACGATCAGGAGCAGCCCCCATAGCAACATGCCGACGGCGGCAGGCACGATGCGCTCGAGCAGCCACACCGCGACCGCCAGCAGGCCGACGCCGAAAACCGCTCTCGTCGCATTCATCCACGCGCCGGCTCTCGGCAACAGTTTGCCGGCCGAGGTGCCGATCACCAGCAGGGGAACCCCCATCCCGAAACCCAGAGCGAACAGCGCCAGGCCGCCCAACAGGGCGTTGCCCGTCTGGCCGATGTAGATCAAGGCGCCCGCCAGCGGCGCCGCGACACACGGCCCGACGATCAGCGCCGATAAAAAACCCATTACTGCGGCGCCGGTAAGGGTGCCACTCCGCTGTTTTCTGCTGATTGTGGCGATACGCGACTGGATGAACGCAGGCATTTGCAATTCATAGAAGCCGAACATGGACAGCGCGAGCAAGACAAATACCGCGCTGAAGGACGCGATGACCCATGGCTGCTGTAACACCGCCTGCAAATTGCCGCCGAACAGCCCGGCCAGCACACCGAATAGGGTATACGCCAGAGAGGCGGCGAGGACGTAGCTTAAAGAAAGCAAGAAAGCGCGTTTAGCCGTGAGCGTCTCGCCATGTCCCACGATGATGCCGGAAAGAATCGGGATCATGGGAAAGATGCAGGGTGTAAACGCCAGCAACAGGCCAAAGCCCAGGAAGCTCAGCAGAGTCAGCCACAGGGAATCCTGCTGGAGCGATGCCGCGATGCGATCTTGCTCGGACATGGGCGCGGCAGCGACGTTGCCGCTGATCGGGTGTTGCGGGCTGGAAAGCGGGCCGGCCAACGCCGCCGGCAAATCCAAGGTAACGACTTTTTCGATCGGCGGATAGCAAACGCCGCGTTCGGCGCAGCCCTGGTAACGCGCTTGCAGCTTGATGCGCATGGGCCGGTCTTCGCTGCGGATCAGCGGGACGGTAACGCCCAGCGCGTGATGAAACACTTCTACCTTGCCGAACGCTTCATCTTCCTTCGCCTCCCCGCGCGGCATGACATAAGCGCCGAGCTGAATGCCCGGGGCATCGAGCACGCGCAGCTTGAACTTCTCGCGATAGAGATAATAGCCCTTCGCGATTTGCCAGTTCACCTGGACCGTATTGGCATCTTTGATCTCGGCGACGAACTGAAACGCTTGGTCCGGCGGCAGCAGCTCCTCATCGAGCGAATGGATCGCCGTCGATTTAAGCATCTCCGTCAATCGGGTCAGCCCATTAGGCTCGCCCGCGCTCGGCTCGCTCGCGGGCAGCGCCAGATTGACCGTCCGCTTCTGTGGTGGATAGCATGCGCCGGCATCGGCGCAGCCTTGCGATTTGATTTCCAGAGCCAGCATGCCGACGTCGGACGTCGCTTTCAGCAAGGGGACGGTGACATCGACGTGGCCGCGGTAAATCTCGAGCGCGCCGGAACGTTCGTCGCGCTCTGTCTGGCCGGCGGGCAGCATCGGGTCGCCAAGCCGTATGCCGGGCGTTTTCGAGGCGAACGCGATTTTATCGCGATAGAGATAATAGCCGTCGGCGATATCCCAGGAGACCCGGGCGATGTCGGCTTTCTCCGCCTCGACCGTCAAGCGGTAGGCTTGTTCAACCGGCAATAAATCGTCGGCCTCTAGCGCGTGTGCGAGGCTGCTGGATAGCACGAACAGACATAAAATCGGTCTTAGGATTTTATCCATGAATCTAGCCATTGCAGATACTCGGCCAGTCCTTCACGTATGGGCACCGCGATGATCTCCGGAAGCTCATACGGATGATGGTGTTTTAGATACGTTTCGAGCGCGGGCAGAGCAGCCGTGTCGGTTTTGATCAATAACAACTGTTCTTTACCGGTTTCAATGTTTCCCTGCCACGGATAAACGGAAGTGAGGCCGGGCAGAATATTCACGCATCCCGCGAGATGCTCGGAGACCAGCCCGTGGGCCAAGGTATCGGCGCTGCCGTCGGCAGGGCAAGTACATAAAACTAAACGGTACTGCTTGGACATGACACCTGCCTGATAAATCCATATAGTTTAAAACCCAATGAGGATTCAATGAACACATTTCGATGGCTTCTGCTGGCAGTGCTGGGTCTGGCTTTCGTGGAGCTCTATCTGCTCCTGAAGATTGGCGGTGCGATCGGCGCCCTGCCTACCCTGGTTCTGATCATCGCCACGGCCGTACTTGGCGCCGCTTTATTGAAACACCAGGGCTTGGCCACCTGGCAGCGGCTCAAGCAAACCCTCGCGCAAGGCGACATTCCGGCGCTGGAAATTGCTGAAGGCTCAATCTTGTTGGTGGGCGGCGTATTGCTTTTGACGCCTGGATTCCTCACCGACATCCTCGGACTTTTCTGTCTACTGCCTTTTACGCGACGAAAACTTGCGCAGTATTTACTGGACCATCGCTCGCAGATTTTCGCACCGCCCGATGAAAGCCGGGGAAGGCTCACTCTCGATGGAGAATATCGAAGAGAGGACTAGGCTCACTCGCCTAGCGGGCATCGTCTGACCTATTCTCGCACCCGGGGCGAGCGCACCCTGCCTCAGGCGCGGGTGCCGGATTGCTCACCTCCCTCGGTTTGCGCGGGTTCTGGAGCTTCCACGGCATCCCGGGTATTTCGGCCCAGGCCGGAATAAACCGGACACCAGCGCAGATAGGCGGACGCGGTTAAAATACCGCCCAGGATCAATAGCGGAATATTGGCGAGAAAAACCGAAACCAGCAGCATGCCGCAGCCCAGCCAATAGCGAATTTTCTGGTCTTTCGAGCCGACGTTCAATTCGAACTTGCTCATCCTCTTGATATCAAAACCCATCGCCAGTCTCCTTCGTATCCGAAAGCCAAGCATTTTGCGACGACAGCTTATTTTGCGCAAGCCGATTCCGGTAGAATGGAATACATGGATATCACGTCGATCCTCGAGCCACTTAACCCGGCACAGCGCGAGGCAGTCACCGCATCGCCTTCAGCTCTGCTGGTTCTGGCCGGCGCCGGTAGCGGAAAGACCCGGGTACTGACGCACCGCATCGCCTGGCTGGTCAAAGTCGAGCAGGTCTCGCCGCAGAGTATTCTGGCGGTCACCTTCACCAATAAAGCCGCGCTGGAAATGCGCGGGCGCATCGAGGCGCTGCTGCATCTTCCCACCCACGGCACCTGGATGGGCACTTTTCACGGTCTCGCCCATCGTCTGCTGCGTCGCCACGCGCGCGAAGCGGGCCTGCCGGAGGCATTTCAGATCATGGATGCCGACGACCAGTACCGGCTACTGCGGCGTCTCCTGAAATCGCTCAGCCTGGACGAGGCGCGCTGGCCGCCCAAGCAGGCGCAGTGGTTCATCAACGCCCAAAAAGACGAAGGCCGCCGCGCCCACCATATGGTCGCATCCCACGATCCGTTTGAACGGCAATTGCTGCGGATCTATCAGGCGTACGAGGAACTCTGCGAACGTTCCGGACTGGTTGATTTCGCCGAGCTTCTGCTGCGTGCGCACGAGTTCCTGCGTGAGCATGCGGACATACGAGCACACTACCTTAAGCGTTTCCGCCACGTATTGGTCGATGAGTTTCAGGACACCAACGCAATTCAGTATGCCTGGCTGCGCCTCTTGACCGAGGCGCAGGATAATCTGTTCGTGGTGGGCGATGACGATCAGTCGATCTATGGCTGGCGCGGCGCCAAGGTCGAGAACATTTTTCGCTTTCAAAAAGACTACCCCGGTCACCGCCTGATCCGACTGGAACAGAATTACCGTTCCACCGGCAATATTCTCAGTGCCGCCAATGCCTTGATCGCCCATAACGAAGGCCGTCTCGGCAAAACGCTGTGGACCGCAGGCGGCGCGGGCGAGCCGATCGCCGTCTATGCCGCGTTCAACGAACAGGATGAAGCCTACTTTGTCATCGAGCGCCTGCGCCAATGGATACACGAGGGAAACAGGCGTAGCGAAGCCGCCATCCTGTACCGCTCGAACGCGCAGTCCCGCCTGTTCGAGGAAAAACTGGTGGCGGCGGGTATTCCCTATCGCGTCTATGGCGGCTTGCGCTTTTTCGAACGCGCCGAAATCAAGGATGCGCTGGCTTATCTGCGCCTGATCGCAAACCGACACGACGATGGATCATTCGAGCGAGTCGTCAACACGCCGACGCGCGGCATCGGCGCT
This sequence comes from Methylococcaceae bacterium, assembly GCA_902812445.1. GTDB lineage: Bacteria > Pseudomonadota > Gammaproteobacteria > Methylococcales > Methylococcaceae > CADDZF01. The sequence goes on from CADDZF010000055.1 coordinate 15,903, forward strand.
AAATCGCTCGATACACTGAGGGAAGTGGCCCGCACTCGACGGTGCTCGCTCTGGGAAGCGGCGTCCGGTCTATGTGCCGATGCCGGTACTCCCGGTCGGACTAGACTGCTGTTCACGCATTTTTTACAGCTAATCGATGGGTTGGCGCAGGAAACGGCAGGGCTCCCATTGTACGAACAGGTTAAGTGCGTCATCGAAAAGACCGGCTTGCTGGGCCATTATCAAAAGGACAAAGGCGAACAGGCAGAAGCCCGGGTCGAGAACCTGGAAGAGCTCGTCAACGCGGCGCGGCTGTTCGATCATGAGCCGCAGGAGGACGACGCGTTGAGTCCGCTCACTCGATTTCTCGCCCACGCCGCACTCGAGGCGGGCGAAGGACAGGCGGATGCCGATGAAGACTGTGTTCAGTTAATGACTCTGCATTCGGCCAAGGGGCTGGAATTCCAGTTAGTGTTCCTGGCGGGGATGGAGGAAGGCCTTTTTCCGAGCCTCCAATCGCTGGAGGAAGCGGGCCGGCTGGAGGAGGAGCGACGCCTGTGTTATGTCGGGCTGACGCGCGCCAAGCGAAGGCTCTATCTCACGTATGCCGAATCGCGGCGGCTCTATGGCCGCGAGACTTATCCAAGATCGTCGCGTTTTTTGCGCGAGATTCCGACCGAGCACTTGCAGGAGGTGCGTTTGCGGGGCGCCATCAGTGGGCCGCCCGGGCCGGCGCCAACTCCTGATGCAGAGGGCTTGTCAGTGGGACAGGGAGTGCGCCACGCCGTGTTTGGCGAAGGTATCGTTTTGCAGAGCGAGGGAGCTGGCAGCCAATGCCGCGTTCAGGTGAAGTTTGCAGAGGTCGGCGTCAAATGGCTGATGGCCGGTTACGCCAAGCTGCAGTCGATTTGAAGTATTGATGCGAGCCAGGGAAAAGGCGTCCCGCTGTGGGCCGCTATCCTGGCCTTAGGACGCGCTTGCTTTTTCTTCTAGTATTTGCTCGATGATGGGCATGAAGATGATTTCCATCGCCATTCCCATTTTGCCACCCGGCACGACGATCGAGTTGCGGCGCGACATGAACGAGCCTTGGAGCATAATCAGAAGATCGGCGAAATTCACGTTGAATTTCCTGGGGTTTGTGAAGCGGATCACGACGAAGCTCTCATCCGGGGTCGGGATGTCGCGGGAGATGAAGGGATTAGACGTGTCCACTGTCGGCACGCGCTGAAAGTTGATGTCAGTACGCGAAAACTGCGGTGTGATCACCTTGACGTAATCGTACATGCGCCGCAGGATGGTCGCTGTCACGTCTTCGGGCTTGTAACCGCGTTGCGCGGTATCGCGGTGGATTTTCTGGATCCACTCCAGGTTGACGATAGGGACTACGCCGACCAGGAGATCGGTATACCGGGCGACATCGACGGTTTCAGTCTTCACGCCGCCATGCAGTCCCTCGTAAAACATCAGATCGGTACCGGGAGGGATGTCCTCCCAGGGCGTAAACGTACCCGATTTGTAGCCGCCCAATCGTTCCCCTTCCTCATCGCTATGTACGTAGAGGCGGCGCTTGCCGGTACCGTTTTCACCGTATTGCCTGAACAGGTTTTCCATTTGCTCGAGCTCGTTCGCCTCAACCGCGAAATGGCTGAAGTGCCGGTTCTCCCGCTGCGCCTTGTCGATCTGCTCCCGCATCGCCACGCGGTCATATTTGTGGAAGCTGTCGCCTTCGACGACGGCGGGCTCGAGATGCAAACGAAAAAAAATGTGCTGGAAGGCGTTCTTGACCGTGGTAGTGCCCGCGCCTGACGAACCGGTGATCGCAATGATGGGGTGCTTCTTGGACATGAATGCTCATCCTCGTAATCATTGAATCGGCGAAAGTCCAATCGTTTCCAGCTTAACTCCAGAAAACCATGACACAGCCGCCTATCGATTTAACAGGCTCACAACCTACGCAGCACTCTGCCAAATACCTGATCAATCCATTCGATCGCCAACGACGCGGGCGGTCGCGGACGTGACGGTTCTGCCGCCTCGAACGCCCGGCATGCAGGCGCGAGCCACAATTTATTGTTGAGCATAGGGTTAGAAATGTCCAGCACGGGTTTCCTCGCCGGCATAATGTCACCCGGCGTTGAACCGTGCAGCGTCTCAAACGTTAAGGTATCGGCCAAGCGAGCGCTCATCGGAGCGCCTGTCGCCTGCACCACCTAATGCACGACCGGATTGAGCTCGCCCTGGCTGTAGCGCTGGGTCATCGTCTCCAGGCTGACGACCTTGATTTTTGAGGCGTAACCGGCTGAGCCGAATGCCTCGAAGCGCGCCCGGCACAGGTCGGCCATGGCCTTTTGCGCCACCTGGTAGACCTTGCGCGGATCGAAGTTCTTCGTGTCCTCGACCATGAACTTGCGCATGGCGCCATAGGAGACGATGCGCAGGTCCGTGTCGATGTTGACCTTGCGCACGCCGTGGCG
>CADDZF010000056.1 GCA_902812445.1 Methylococcaceae bacterium
TACGCCTGCAACGGCCGGATGTGCGGGTGAATGTTCATCTCGATCGGGATATCGCCAGCGTCGGCATCGACCTTTCCGGCGACAGCCTGCACCGGCGCGGTTACCGGCAGGAGGGCGCCGCCGCGCCGTTAAAGGAAAATTTGGCGGCGGCGATTCTCCTGCGCGCTGGCTGGCCTGAAATTGCGCAAGCCGGCGGCGCCCTGATCGACCCTTTGTGCGGTTCCGGCACGCTGCCCATCGAAGCGGCGCTGATGGCGGCGGACAGCGCGCCCGGTCTGCTGCGGCCGTATTTCGGATTTCTCGGCTGGAAGCGGCACGACGCCTGCATTTGGCTGCGGCTGCGCAACGAAGCCGAACAGCGCCGCCAGCACGGACTTCAGCGCCTGCCTTCGATCACGGGTTACGACATCGACCGGCACGCGATCGAAGCGGCACTGCATAATCTCGAGCGCGCCGGCTTGCGGGGGCTCGTGCGGATCGAGCGAAAAGCTCTGAAAGAGGTCGCGCCGCCGCAGAAAACCGGTCTTGTGGTGACGAATCCGCCTTACGGCGAGCGCCTGGGCGACGTGCAGACCCTCATGCCGCTCTATACTCAGCTTGGCGAGGTGTTAAAAACCCGCTTCGTCGGCTGGCGGGCGAGCGTGCTGATGGCCAATCCGGAGCTGGGTTTTCGCCTAGGCGTGCACGCCAGCCGGCTTTACGTGTTCTATAACGGCGCCATCGAGTGCAAGCTGCTGAATTTTGCCATTGAACCCGACCGATTTTTCACGCCGCACGAGGCACCGGTGACGAGGGCCGAGGGAGCGCACGCCGGCGTCAGCGAAATCCTGCGTAAGGCCGGCGCCCATTCCACGAGAGAGAAGAGCCCCGGCGCCCTGATGTTCACTAATCGCCTGCGCAAGAATCTGGCGCGGCTCCAGCGCTGGGCGCGGCGCAACGGCATCGGCTGCTACCGTCTGTACGATGCCGATCTCCCGGATTATGCCGTGGCGATCGATCTCTACCGGGGTGAAAAAACCTGGGCGCACGTGCAGGAATACGCACCGCCCGTCAGCATCGATGCGGCCATCGCCGAGTCGCGTCTGATCGAGGCGCTCATCGCCCTAGCGGATGTGCTGGAGATTCGGCGGGAACAGATCTTTCTAAAGATTCGGCGCAAACAGAAAGGACCGAGCCAATATGCCAAACAAGCGTCCTCAGGCCGCTTTCATGAAGTCGCCGAAGCAGGTCTCAGATTCCTCGTCAATTTCGAAGATTATCTCGACACGGGTCTGTTTTTGGATCATCGCATTACCCGGCAGATGATCCGGTCGCTGGCACAGAATAAGCGCTTTCTCAACCTCTTCGCCTACACCGGCAGCGCGACCGTATACGCGGCGGCGGGTGGGGCGCTGACAACGACTTCGGTGGACCTGTCGCGCGCTTATATCGATTGGGCAAAAGCGAACCTGGAACTGAATGGCATTACCGGACCGCGCCATGAATTGATCCAGGCCGACTGCTTGGAGTGGCTAGCGACGGCCTCGACGGCGCGCGGACCTCGCTACGGCCTGATCTTCCTCGATCCGCCCACATTTTCCAATTCCAAGCGGATGGACCGTGCATTCGATCTCCAGCGCGATCACGTGGATTTGTTGCGAAAATCGGTAAATCTGCTGGAGCCGGATGGACGGCTGATCTTTTCGACCAACTTTCGGCGATTCAAAATCGATCTCGAGCGCTTGGCCGATTTAACTATCGAAGACATCAGCCGGCAGACCATTCCAGAAGACTTCGAGCGCACTCCAAAAATTCATTTTTGCTGGATGCTGCATCGTTGAACGCCGCCAACGAAACCGGGCGGCAGCCGCATTGCATGTGCAGGCTTGTGCTCACAAGTCACGCTCGCCAGCCGCTCTTCAGGGCGGCAAGGGCTGCTTGAATCATCGCTTTTTCAGTAAGGTGGAGTAGTGTCGAATGAATAAACGCGTTCATATATGGATAACCGGATTCGTCCAGGGCGTTGGCTTCCGCGCGGCCGCACGCCGCAAGGCGAGTGAACTCGGCATCGTCGGCTATGTCAGAAATTCGCCTGACAGACGCGTCGAAGTCGTTGCCCAAGGTCAGTCCGAAATATTGGACGCCTTTTTGGCGTGGTGCAAAAAAGGACCGCCCGGGTCCAAGGTACAGTCCGTCCAGGTCACTGAAGAAGCCGCCTTGAATGAGTTCGGGAACTTCAGGATTCGCCATTGAAAGCTGAAATGAACGGTCGGGGAGGCATGCGGTCTGATGGATGAGGCTCTGTACGAATTGGCAAGACAGGTCGGACGCGTGTTGAGCGGTTTCGACCATAAATTAGTGACCGCCGAATCGTGTACCGGCGGCTGGGTGGCTCAGTGCGTGACCGATGTTCCCGGTAGCTCAGCCTGGTTCGATCGCGGCTTTGTCAGCTATAGCGATGAAGCCAAGCGAAGGATGCTGGGCGTTAACGCGCGAATCTTGGAGAAATATGGCGCGGTGAGCGAACAGGCGGTGCGCGCCATGGCGGCCGGTGCGTTGCGCAACAGCGCCGCGCAGTGCGCTTTGGCCGTTAGCGGTATTGCCGGCCCAGGCGGGGGCAGTCCGACAAAACCGATCGGCACCGTTTGGTTAGCCTGGCAAAGGTCAGGTGAAAACTGTGTCCTTAAGAAGGCAGAGTTTGCTGGAGATAGAAGAAGAGTTCGCCAGCAGGCGGTGCAAGACGCGCTGCGGGGAGTCATCGATCTCTATGTTCCGCTGCGGCAGGAATGACTTGGAAAATGAATGCTCAAGAGTCTTGCGTGAAGCGCCGGCGGCATGGCGTGAAAAAAAGCCAAGGATTTGATCGGCGGTGGCGTAAAAGATTCAGGGCCAAAGGCGAGCTCACCCATGCGATTTTAGTGGCTAACCATTGAGCCGGCCGTATTTTCGGCAAGCTGCAAAATGGGTAGCTGGCAGAAGAATGGATAATTTGATTTAATAAACGTAAGAATTTCCCGAAATCCAGCCCAAGGGCAGTGCCGAACGCCAAAAGTAGAATAAGGAGAAGAGGATGTCAAAGGGGCAAAACTTACAAGATCCTTTCTTGAATGCACTGAGAAAAGAGCACGTACCCGTGTCCATCTATCTGGTCAACGGGATCAAGCTGCAGGGCAAGGTAGATTCCTTTGACCAGTATGTGATCATGTTGAAAAATACCGTCAACCAGATGGTCTATAAACACGCCATCTCGACGATCGTGCCCACGCGGCCCGTTCGTTTCACCAATGTGCCCGACACCGTCGAAGGAGAAGACGAGCAATAATGCAGCCTGGTATGATGTCTTGCTGGCTCGGCGCCAGGCGGCTTCACCAGAATCAAGGAGAAACTTGTTGCTAGAGCGGCCGGTGACAGGTAAGAGCGCCGTATTAGTACACCTGTTCTCGCAGGATGATCGTTCGGATTTCTCGGAATTGAAGGAGTTGGTCCAATCGGCCGGTATTAGCGCTGTCGCCCTGATTACAGGCAGGCGCCGGCTACCGAACGCACGCTTTTTTCTGGGTGCGGGAAAACTCGAAGAGTTGCGCCAGGCGGTTGTCCGCGAAAACGCCGACATCGCCATCTTTGATCATGGACTGACGCCCAGCCAGGAGCGTAATCTGGAGCACGCGCTCGACCGACAGGTGTTCGATAGAACCCGTTTGATATTGGAAATTTTTGCCCAGCGGGCGCGTTCCTACGAGGGTAAACTCCAGGTCGAACTGGCTAGACTGAAGCATTTATCGACGCGCCTGGTACGGGGCTGGACTCATTTGGAAAGACAGCAAGGAGGAATCGGACTTCGCGGTGGGCCGGGCGAAACTCAGCTCGAAATCGACAAGCGCTTGCTGGATCAAAAAATACGCCACCTCCAAAAGAGCCTTGATAAGGTCGCAAAGCAGCGCAACCAGGGGCGTAACGCCAGAAAACGGGCAAGAGCGCCGGTAGTGAGCTTGGTCGGTTATACCAACGCGGGCAAATCGACGCTGTTCAACGCCTTGACCAGGGCGGACGTGTACGCAGCGGATCAATTGTTTGCAACTTTAGACCCGACTTTGCGTCAATGTTTTGTCTCTTCGCAGTTGAGCGTCGTACTGGTCGACACGGTGGGTTTTATCGGGAATCTCCCGCATGAGCTCATAGCGGCTTTCCGTTCTACCCTGCAAGAGTCGTGCGAGGCGGATTTATTGCTCCATGTCATCGACGCCGGTGATGACCGGCATCCGGACATGAAAGATCAGGTTGATCGGATTCTGGCTGAGATCGGCGCCGGCCACGTCAGGCAAATTCAAATATACAATAAAATCGACAAGTTGGAGGAGGTCCATTCCAAAATTGAAAGGAATGGCCAAGGTGAGATCGACAAAATTTGGCTATCGGCTAAAACGGGCGAGGGCTTGGCATTTTTGCGGTGCGCGCTCGGGGCTCGTTTCAGCGGCCAGACGTTTTGCGAGCCGACCAGCGACACTCCGTGTGGCGCGTGTTCGCCGGCAAGGATTCCTCCCGCCCATGATCTTCCCGCTCGAGTGGCTGAAGACGATCGTACTCTGACGATCGAAACTTCCGAAAGCCGTTTGAATTCTCTTGCTTGAGGGTGGCAGCGAGCAGCGTCCAAAGCTTTCGCTTCCGCGTGTCGGCGCCCAGGACTCCTGGCGGCTGCGTTAGTTACCAGATCCAGCAGTTCCTGCCTTGTTGCTAAAGAGACTCTTTCATCAAATAATGACTGTTTCGGATACCGAACTATGGGTATCCGGTTGATTTTGAAGTGACCACAGAAAAAATTAGCGGAGAGTATTGACATGTCCTGGAATGAACCGGGCGGCAACAAGAAAGACCCATGGAGCGGGCGCGATCAGCAGGGCGGGCCCCCAGATGTGGATGAAATCTTGCGCTCGCTGCAAGACAAGATCGGTAAATTTTTTGGTGGAGGCCGTCCCGGCGGCGCTGCCCAGCGCCCCTCGATGAGGGCGTTCTGGCTGCTGGTGGTATTGGTATTTGCAATTTGGGCGCTGTCCGGCATCTATATCGTCGATGAGGGCAATCGGGGCGTGATAACCCGATTCGGCAAATATATCGAGACGACCTTGCCGGGTCCTCACTGGCATCTACCGGTTCCCATAGAAAGCGTCGATGTCGTCAATGTTGAACAGCAACAATCGGTAGAAGTAGGCTATCGATCCGGCGGCCGGCAGCCGTCGCTAGGCTCGGTGCCGCGGGAAGCGCTGATGCTCACCCAGGATGAGAATATTGTTGATATACGGTTGGGCGTGCAGTATCAAATTAAAAACGCGGGCGATTACCTGTTCAATGTCGCTGATGTGGATGCGACCCTGCGCCAAGTCGCCGAAAGCGCTGTGCGCAGCGTCATCGGAAAGAACAATATGGATTTCATACTGACAGAGGGCCGTAGCGAGGTCGCCGGCGATATCAGATCGGACATTCAGAAGAATCTGGATCAGTATCAGGCGGGGATTCAAATCATGAGCGTCAATTTGATCGACGCCCAGCCGCCCGAGGAAGTACAAGGCGCTTTTGAAGATGCCATTAAGTCGCGCGAAGACGAGCAACGGCTGAAAAATGAAGCCGAGGCTTATGCCAATGAAGTCGTTCCCAAAGCCCGCGGCGGCGCCGCCCGATTGACTGAGGAATCGGAGGCTTATAAGCAAAGGGTGGTTGCTCGTGCGGAAGGCGAGGCGGGTCGCTTCGATCTAACGCTACGAGAATTCGAGAAAGCGCCCGACGTGACGCGGAAACGTCTTTATATCGATACGATCGAAACCGTTCTGGGGCAGTCGGATGTTTATCTATTGGACGTCAAAGGCAGCAACAATCTCATCTATTTGCCGCTTGACAAGCTGCCCGCCAAGACGACGGCTTCATCCGACTCCACAACGGGAGCGGCCGAGCAGATGCCGCCGTCCCTCAATCAACCGGTGAATGCTTCGCCGCACGCCCGAAGTTCGACCCGCGGCCGGCAAGCAAGGGGGCAGTAATGAATAGAACTCTTGTGCCGGCGCTGGCCGTATTTTTCGGACTGCTGATCATTCTGGCGATTCCCTTGACCACCCCCATCTTCACGGTTTCAGAGACGCAGCAGGCCCTCAAGTTTCGGCTCGGTGAGATCGTTGCCTCGCAGTATGAACCAGGGCTGTATTTCAAGATTCCCTTTATCGAAAACATCAAAAAACTCGATGACCGCATACTGTCTCTCGATTCCAAGCCGGAGCGGTTTCTGACGTCGGAAAAGAAAAACGTCATCGTCGATTCCTTCGTCAAATGGCGAATCAAGGACCCGGTCAGATATTACACGTCCGTTGGCGGCGATATCGTGCAAGCGAATATTCGTCTGGACCAATTCTTCAAGGACGGCATGCGCAGTGAGTTCAGCCGGAAAACCATACGCGAATTGCTGTCCGCCGAACGCGGGCAGATGCGCGAAACCTTGATGTCCAAAGTCAATCAGGAGGCCGAACAACTGGGAATCGAAGTCGTCGATGTGCGCGTGATGCGGGTCGATTTGCCGAGCGAAGTCAGTACGTCCGTTTACCGCCGCATGGAGGCCGAACGCGCGCGTGTGGCGCGGGAATTCCGCTCGCGCGGCGCGGAGATGGCGGAGCGGATTCGGGCGGACGCGGACCGACAGAGCGAGGTCATCCTGGCGAATGCCTATCGTGATGCTGAAATCAAACGAGGCGAGGGTGATGCCGTGGCATCGCAGGTCTACGCGCAAGAATACGGTAAAAATCCCGACTTCTTTGCGTTTTATCGCAGTCTTATCGCCTATCGGCACACCTTCGGTAAAGAGGGCGATAAGATCATCCTGGAACCGGATTCGGATTTTTTCCAGTATTTCAAGAAAGCGAAATAGCCGCAGCGGCCGGCTGCGCGCTGTCAAACCCGGTGACCTGCTTGTTTGAAGATCGGTGGCTGCTGCCCGAAGGCATCGAGGAAGTCCTGCCCGCGGAAGCCGGCCGCCTCGAGCAGCTGCGAAGCGACTTGTTGGCACTGTTTGCCGGGTGGGGATACCGCTTGGTAATTCCCCCTTTTATCGAATTCCTGGATTCTCTGCTGACGGGAACGGGGCGGGATCTTGATCTGCAAACGTTCAAGTTGACGGACCAGATCAGCGGCAAAATGTTGGGCGTGCGCGCCGACATGACCCCTCAGGTCGCCCGCATCGATGCATACAATTTGACGAGCGACACGCCTGCCCGCCTCTGTTATCTTGGCACCGTTCTACACACACAGGCGGACCACCTGGAAAAATCGCGCAGTCCGATGCAGGTCGGAGCCGAACTCTATGGACATGCCGGTTATGCAAGCGATCTCGAAATCGTCCAGTTAACGCTGGAAATGCTGGCAATAGTTGGCTTGCAAAACGTCCATATCGATCTCGGCCACGTCGGCATCTATCGCGGATTGGCCAGGCAGGCGGGTCTGACGGGACAGCAGGAAGCCGCCCTGTTCGACGTCCTGCAGAGGAAGGCCCAGGCCGAATTGGCCGAACTGCTCGATCGCTATCAGGTAACCCGGGAACTGCGCGAGATGCTGTTAGCACTTGCCGAACTCAACGGTGATTTGGGTGTGCTCCGGGACGCGGGCGAGCGTCTGGCCGGCGCCGGCGAATCGGTGAAATCGTCCATCTGCCAGCTGGAAAAAGTCGCCCACGCCTTGGTGTGTGGCTTTCCTTCATTGCCGATCAACTTTGACCTTGCCGAGCTGCGCGGCTACCACTATCAGACTGGAATCGTCTTTGCCGCTTTTGTTCCGGGCTATGGGCGCGAAGTGGCCCGCGGCGGACGTTACGATGATATCGGCAAGGTGTTCGGACGTGCTCGGCCCGCAACGGGCTTCAGCGCCGATCTCAAGGTGCTTGCAAGACTGTCTTCCGTGGCTGAGGAAAAGGCTGCAGCCGAGGCGATATTTGCGCCGTTCGAAGAGGACCAGGAATTGCATGAAATGATTCGAGCGTTGCGTGCCAAAGGCCATACGGTAATCCAGGAGCTACCTGGACAAAACGGCGGGGCGCTCGAGATGGGGTGTGGGTTCCAGCTCAAGAAGCAGCAAATGAATTGGCAAGTGCTGCGAATCACTCGCGCAAGCGCTCCCTAGCGCTCAGCAAAAACAATCGGGTCTCAAGGATTATTGATGATGGGTAAAAATGTTGTCGTTATAGGTAGCCAGTGGGGGGATGAGGGAAAAGGCAAACTGGTTGATCTGCTGACCGATCGGGCCGACGCCGTGGCTCGATTTCAGGGGGGGCACAATGCCGGCCATACACTGGTGATCCAGGGCAAAAAGACCGTATTACATTTGATTCCGTCCGGGATTCTGCATGAGAACGTCCACTGCCTGATTGGTAACGGCGTCGTGCTGTCACCGCAGGCGCTGATGGAGGAAATCCAATTGTTGGAGGATGCGGGTATCGCCGTGCGCGCACGGCTCCTGATCAGCGAAGCCTGCCCGCTTATCCTGCCGGGACATGCGGCGCTCGATCTGGCGCGGGAAAAGGCTCGTGGAAAGCGGGCGATCGGAACCACCGGCCGCGGGATCGGCCCGGCTTACGAAGATAAAGTCGCGCGCCGCGGACTCCGGGCGAGTGATTTATTGAATCCCGAGGCGTTTAAGGAAAAATTGCGCGAAATTATCGAGTATCACAATTTTATCCTCACCCGCTACTATTCATGGCCAATGGTCGACTATGCCGAAGCCGTTGAAGAGGTGCTGGCGCTCGGCGAGCACATCCGACCGATGTTGGGCGATGTCGCCCAGGTGCTGCACGAGTATCGGGAAGCCGGCAAGAGCATTTTGTTCGAAGGTGCGCAGGGCGCCATGCTGGATATCGATCATGGCACCTATCCCTACGTAACCTCTTCCAATACGACGGCCGGCGGTGCGTCCTGCGGGACCGGGGTGGGATTGCGGGATTTCGATTATGTTCTGGGCATCGCCAAGGCCTATGCGACCCGTGTCGGCAATGGCCCGTTTCCGACCGAGCTCTTCGACGCCATAGGCGAGCACTTGTCCGCCAAAGGTTATGAATTCGGCGCGACAACCGGCAGGAGGCGCCGCTGTGGATGGTTTGATGCGGTGTTGATGAAAAAGTCCGCATGGCTTAACAGTTTGTCCGGTTTATGCCTGACCAAACTGGATGTGCTGGACGGTCTGGACAAAATCGGCATCTGTACCGCTTACCGCTATCAAGGAAAAGAGATCACGACGCCTCCCGTTGGCGCCGAACGGTTTGCCTTGTGCGAACCGATCCTCGAAGAACTGCCTGGGTGGAAGGAGTCGACTGCCGGCTTGACGGCTTATGAGGACCTACCCGAGAACGCTAAACGGTATATCAAGCGAATCGAAGCATTGGTCGGCATTCCAGTCGATATACTGTCGACCGGCCCGGATCGTGATGAGACGATTTTATTGAGGCATCCCTTCGATTAGGGGCCATGAGCCAATAGATTAACAGGAGTGGTGCCGAGGAGAGGACTTGAACCTCCATGGAGTTTCCCCCACATGGACCTGAACCATGCGTGTCTACCAATTTCACCACCTCGGCTGCTGAATAGCATCCTCGAGCTCAATGAAGCCGGCACTTTAATGATTTTAGCGTGCCGTGTCAATTGACCTTTTTCAAGGCTTGCCGACAAAATTTCGCGTCCATTTTCACGCCGACTTCAGACTGCATGAGCGGGCATGTCGGATCCATCGCTTGAGGCGGCAAAGCGGGTGCAACGCTCTAATCGCTAGTCGATCAGTCGTTCATGCCGAGTGGTCGCCGCACTTGAATTACGGGATAAAGCACTAATGACGTCTCCTTCCGATCCGAAGGCCAGAAACTTCAAATATAAGGACCCTTATGCCGAGCGGGAGGCGGAAAAATACCCGCTGCCTATTCCAAGCCGCGAACTAATCCTGCAGGTCCTCGGCGAGCAGGCAGCACCTCTCAAGTTCGAGGAACTCGCCGATCTTCTGGGTATCCGCGGTGATGACGACCTGGAAGCCCTCAGGCGGCGCTTGTCTGCCATGGAACGGGATGGACAGCTGTTGAGAAACCGGCTCGACTGTTACTGCCTGATAGATCATAAGGACCTGATCGTCGGCCGCGTCATCGGCCATTCCGAAGGGTTCGGATTCCTCCGACCCGATGAAGGCGGAGACGATCTGTTCCTCTCGCCCAAAGAGATGCGCGCCTTGATGCACGATGATCGTGTGGTCGTTCACGTGCGCGGCATGGATCGGCGCGGCCGCAAGGAAGCCGCTGTGGTTGAAGTGCTCGCCCGCAACACCGAACAGGTTGTCGGGCGCCTGTATGTGGAAAGGGGCATTGCCTTCGTCATCCCTGACAACAAGCACATCGCCCACGAAATTCTGATTCCGGAGCCGGAATTAGCCGGCGCCGTACCGGGTCAGATCGTGGTCGCCGAGCTCATTGAGCAGCCGAGCAAGCGTGCGCAGCCGATCGGCAGGGTCATTGAAATTCTAGGCGCGCGCATGGCGCCCGGCATGGAAATCGAAATTGCCCTGCGCGCGTACGAACTGCCGCGGCAATGGCCGCAAGCCGTTATCGACGAAATAGCTGGGCTTGAAGGCCAAGTGCCTGAAGAGGCCAAGCAGGGACGGGTGGACTTGCGCCACCTGCCGCTGGTGACGATCGATGGGGAAGACGCTAAGGACTTCGACGATGCCGTCTACTGCGAGCGAACGCCGAAAGGCTGGAAGCTGTTCGTCGCCATTGCCGACGTATCGCATTACGTCGCGCCCGATACTGCCTTGGATCAGGAGGCGAAAAAACGGGGTAACTCGGTCTATTTTCCGGAGCGGGTCATCCCGATGTTGCCGGAGGTGCTTTCCAATGGTCTCTGTTCGCTAAACCCGGACGAAGACCGGCTCTGCATGGTGTGCGAAATGCTTATCAGCGCGGAAGGCCAGCTCGTTCGCTCGCGTTTCTATGCAGGTCTCATGCGTTCCCATGCGCGGCTCACCTATACGGAAGTCGCCAGCATTCTGGTCGACAAGGATAGGGCAGCTCGAAAAAAGCGCGCAGGCCTGGTGGCGCACCTGGAGAATCTTTCTACCCTGTACCAGATTTTCCGCCGCAGCCGAGAGATACGCGGGGCCATGGATTTCGACACGCAGGAATCCAAGATCATTTTCGGCGAGGGCAAGAAAATCGAGAAGATCGTGCCTCTACAGCGCAACGATGCTCACCGCTTGATCGAGGAATGCATGATTACCGCCAATACGGCGGCCGCGAAATATCTACGACGCATGAAAGTGCCGCACGTATTGCGCATACACGACGGTCCTTCCGAAGAAAAGGTAACCGATTTGAGAGCTTTTCTCGGTCAGCTGGGGTTGCACCTCCCCGGGGGCGAGACGCCCGAGCCGCGCGACTACGTCAAGCTGTTACAAAAGATTCGCGGCCGCCCGGACGAGCATTTGATTCAGACCGTTCTGCTGAGATCGCTTTCCCAAGCCATCTACAGCCCGGAAAAGAAAGGCCACTTCGGGCTGGCGCTCGAGGCATACACCCATTTCACCTCGCCGATCCGGCGCTATCCCGACCTCCTCGTCCACCGCGCCATCCGGCATTGCCTGCAAGGCAAGAAGCCGCACGAATTTCATTACTCAGTAAATGATATGGTCATCCTGGGCGAACACTGCTCATTTACCGAGCGGCGCGCTGATGATGCTACGCGCGACGTCATTTCCTGGCTGAAATGTGAGTATATGCTCGACAAGCTGGGTGAAGAGTTTTCCGGCATTATATCGGCCGTCACGTCATTCGGCTTCTTCGTCGAACTGAAAGAGATTTTCGTCGAGGGACTGGTGCATGTCTCGACGCTCGCCAGAGACTTTTTCCATTACGATCCTATCGGCCATCGTCTGCAGGGCAAGCAGAGCGGCATGACTTACCGGCTTGGGGACAATGTAAAAGTGATCGTCGCGCGGGTCGACCTGGATGAGCGCAAGATCGATTTCCAGCTCGTCACGCCGAAGCAGGCGACCTCGCAGCGCTCCCGTCGCCGACGCAGCCGCCGATGAAAACCGTGCGCCGCGTCTATGGCTTCCACGCGGTGCGGGCGGCCCTCGAACATACGCCCGAAAAGCTGATAACGGCGTGGATCGACGGCCACAGAAAGGACCACCGCCTGATTGAGCTGAGCGACAGGCTTGCCGCGTTGGGTGTCGTCGTCGAGAGGAGCGATCGCAAGCAACTGGATCGCTTGGCCGAGGGAAACAATCATCAGGGCATCGTGCTGCAGCTCGATCTGCCGCAGGAACGCGGCGAAACGGCGCTCAAGGCCGCGGTCGAACACAGCCCGGAGACGGCGTTTTTTCTAATCCTCGATCACGTCCAGGATCCGCACAATCTCGGGGCATGCCTGCGCACCGCCGATGCCGCCGGTGCGCAGGGCGTCATCGTCACCAAAGACCAGGCCGTCGGCCTGACGCCCACCGTCTATAAAGTCGCCAGCGGTGCGGCGGAGAGCATGCCGCTGTACCGGGTCACTAACCTGGCGAGGGTGCTGAAATGGCTGAAACAGCAGAATGTTTGGCTGATCGGCGCGGCGGGTGACGCGTCAAAAACGCTCTTCCAGGTTAACTTCACCCTGCCGCTCGCCATCATTATTGGCGCGGAAGGCAAGGGCTTGCGCCGACTGACCCGCGATGAATGCGATTTTTTAGTCAGGATACCCATGTCCGGCCGCGCCGAAAGCCTTAACCTCTCGGTCGCCACCGGCATACTGCTGTACGAAGTGGTCCGCCAATGCCGCTATTGACGCAGCGCTGTCTTTCCATGAATGGGCAAACACGGAAGTTCATTTGGCCGTCCATGCCGTGTCTTCCGAGCCGAGCTTCTTCTCTATTAACCCGGCCTATTTAAGGGCCGGGTTAATAATCTCGGCGCCGCTTTGGCGATCGTGGTCTGGGCCTTGATCGACGTGCCAACCGCCTTTACTGTACCGAAACAGCCTGGCTCGGCTGAATTGTGAGGCTCACCTGAGCCGACCGAATGCCTTGCCGAGCCAAGGCGACGTTGAGATATAACAGCGGCAAAATCAATAGACAAAACAGCGCCAACAGCCGCGCCGTCTGCTTGAACAACTTCCCCGTATCGTAGCCTGTCCACAGATAAATGAAGATTTCGAGAAACATGACGCACCTCCAGCTAGCAAGGTAAAGCCAACCCCACATCACAATCTTTGGCGTTCAGCCCTGATTTCACTCAGCGCCGGATGGGTTCCACCTCCTTCCGCCTGTTCGCCTTCGATAGTTTCGAAAGCAATTATCCTGCCTCGGCGACTGCTCGGATTCATTTTGACTGCCATCCAGCGCGAGAGTTGCCGGTATTATTCACCCTGTAACAGTTCCCTTACGTGCACGGCAACGCTTAGCGCCAGCGCTTCCAGGTGATAGCCGCCCTCCAGCACTGAAACCAGCCGGCCGGCGGCGTGCCGCTGTGCCAGCCTGCACAGTTCGCGGGTAATCCAGGCGTAATCGTCTTCGCTCAGCTCGAGCGAGGCCAAAGGATCGAGCCGGTGCGCATCAAACCCGGCGGAGATAAACAGCAATTCCGGCCTGAAGTGATCGACCGGCGGTAAGATTCTCATCTCCACTGCCTGGCGGAATTCTTCGGAACCGCTGCCGGCCGGCAGCGGCACATTGATGATCGTGCCGAGGCCGGTTTCATCGGCCGCTCCGCTACCCGGATACCAGGGATATTGATGGGTGGAGGCGTATAACACCTTCGCTTCGCTCGCAAAGGCCGCCTGCGTGCCATTGCCGTGATGCACGTCGAAATCGACGATGGCGATGCGTTCGATGGCGTACCGGACACGGGCGTATTGAGCCGCGATCGCAACATTGTTGAAGAGGCAGAATCCCATGGCGCAAGTGGGCTCGGCGTGGTGGCCGGGCGGGCGCACTGCGCAGAACGCGTTGGCCCCCGGCTGAGCCATGACATCGTCCACCGCGGCGCACGCCGCCCCAACTGCGTGCAGGGCCGCTTCCCCGGAGTCTGGCGAAACGACCGTGTCGGCGTCGAGATAAGCATAGCCATGCCGCGGTATTGAGCGCCAAATCCGGTCGATATAGGGCTGTGGATGAACCAGGCGAAGGCGGTCGAAATCGGCCCGCGGCGCTTCTTTTCTGATCAGCCCGGCAAATTCGGGCGCGTTCAGGGCGGCTAGGATGGCGTAGAGACGCTGAGCGTTTTCCGGGTGACCGGGCCCGGTATCGTGGCGAAGAAAGCTTGGATGGGTATACAGAAACGTCGTCATGTGTCGCATTCCGAACAGAAATTCAGGTGCACATTGTCATGCGTTTCAGCCTTTTTCGTAAAGCGCGGACGCGGTAAGCTGGAAACTCCGCCCGATCTCCTGCTCTTGGAGTGAAAGCGCCGCTGCAGCCGGTTTCGGCCTGGCGACTCTGCTGGACAGCGGGTAGGCCGTTCATTATTCTTCTCAGCGTTCGCCGCGTGTTCTCCGTGATCAGCTTGGCTCAGCTCAGGCAGAAGCCCCATTTCCGATAATGACGTTCAGCCTCTTAGTTCAGGAGATCGCTTAAGTGATGAGTACGTTGGGTAAAACTCGCTTCCCCGATATCGTCAATAGATGTCAACCACAGCTGCTGGCCGATTGGGTGCAGAATCAGTTATCCGCCGCCAGTTTCAACAACGGGCTGATGAGAGAGTCGGAACTACGCGAGCAATCGCGTCAATTCCTGCATGCCCTGGGCGAGGCGGTCGAGCATGGCGATCTGACCGATATCGAGGAGTCGCACTGGGATGAGACGCGCGAGTTCCTGGCCGCGGTCTCGCGTTCACGGGCCCTGCAAGGATTCACGCCCAACCAAACGGCCATGTTCGTCTTTTCGCTGAAGCAACCTCTGTTCCAGCTCCTGCGTCAGGAACTGGAAAAACAACCCGAGGCGCTCATCGATGAAATACTGTCGATCACGCGGCTACTCGACCAGTTAGGTCTCCATACCACCGAAATCTACCAGAAAAATCGGGAAGAGATCATCTACCAACAGCAGCAGGAGCTGATGGAGCTATCCACGCCGGTCGTGCAGCTTTGGCAGAATATTCTCGCTCTGCCGTTGATCGGAACCCTCGACAGCGCGCGGACGCAAGTGGTGATGGAGACGCTTCTGCAGAAAATCGTCGATACCAATGCCGCCATTGCCATCATCGACATTACCGGTGTACCCACCGTGGACACGCTGGTGGCGCAGCACCTGCTCAAAACCGTGGCGGCGGCCCGGTTGATGGGCGCCGACTGCATCATCAGCGGTATTCGACCGCAAATTGCCCTCACCATCGTTCACCTGGGCGTCGATCTGACCGACGTCATCACCAAGGCGACGCTGGCGGATGCATTCGCCATTGCCTTGCAGCGGACCGGCGCCAGCGTCGCCGCTGCGGAGAGGGCCTGAGAGACTCCCGATGGAACGCATCCCGATTCTCCAGATGGGCCCTTTTCTGCTGGTATCGATCCAGGTTGACATGCACGATCAGCTTGCCATGACGTTGCAGGACGACCTGACCGAGCAGATCGTCAAGGCGAGGGCGAAGGGCGTCGTGATCGATATCTCCTCGCTTGAGGTGGTCGATTCCTTCATCGGGCGGATACTCGGCAATATGGCGGCCATGGCGCGCGTGCTCGATGCCGAGACCGTCGTTGTCGGCATGCAGCCAGCCGTCGCCATCACGCTGGTGGAGCTTGGACTTTCGCTGCCGGGAATCAGGACCGCGCTCAATATCGAAAAAGGGATGGCGTTACTGCGCCACAAACTCGATGCAGGTGGGCATCGCTGCTGAACGGGGAACGCCGTCGCGAAGCGGTCGCCACCGGCTCCACCGGGTAGCCAGCACGCCAAGCTCGGAGTGAACGATTGATGATGACAGTGAGCAGGCGAGAAACCCGAGCGCTTCGTTCGTCGGATGATGTCGTGCGCGTTCGCCAAGCGGTGCGTCAGTGGGCGATGGCGCAAGGCTTCAGTCTCGTGGATCAAACCAAGATGGTGACGGCGGCGAGCGAACTGGCGCGGAATACGGTAGATTATGGCGGCGGCGGGAACGTGCTGCTCGAAGCACTCAACGAAGGGAGCCGCCGGGGCCTCAAGCTCACCTTCAGCGATCAGGGGCCCGGTATCGCCGATATTGAACTGGCGCTCAGGGACGGCTACACCAGCGGCAGCGGCTTGGGGCTAGGGTTGGGCGGCGCTCGGCGCTTGACCAACGAGTTCGCGATCGATTCCACGCCGGGCGGCGGGACGCGGGTGACAATCACGCGGTGGCAATGCGGCGACAGGCGCTAAGAAGGTAAATCGAGCGTGTTGGACATTCATTATTATGCCGGCCCGAAAATACCTCCTGGTAGCTCGGGCCATCGCCCAGGCCGGTACACGCCCAGCCTTGGCTCACGCGGCTTGGCGCCGCGCTTTCGGCTCTCTGCCCCTTTATTGACCCGGCCTAGTTGAGGGCCAGGTTGATAATGAGACGATGACTCATGCACCTAATACCCTCCGGCCAGCATTCGCAGTCTTTTTTCATCACTGAAGCGAGTCACATCGCCGGCGCACGGCGAGCCGCGGCAGATCTCGCGCGACTCACGGGGTTTAGTGAGACCGATACCGGCAAGGCAGCGCTCATGGTGACCGAAGCCGCCACCAATCTCATTAAACATGCGGGGCGGGGCGAGATAGTGCTGCGGGTCGTGGAACGTGGCCATGCGGCGGGATTGGAAATGATAGCCTTGGATCGAGGCCCCGGCATCGCCGATGTCGGACACTGCCTGCGCGATGGCTATTCCACTACGGGAAGTTTCGGCACCGGGCTTGGCGCCATTGCTCGGCTGGCGGCGGAGTTCGATGTTTATTCGCAGCGAGGCAAGGGAACGGCTTTGCTAGCGCGCCTGTGGCCGCAGCAGGAAACCAAACGTGCGTCCGCTTACGGGAGCGCAGAGCGTTCCATCGATCTCGGTGCGGTATGCCTGTCCATGCCGGGCGAAAGCGTCTGCGGCGATAGCTGGGCGTTCGAGTCTCTGCCAGACTGTTGCCTGTCGCTGGTCGCGGACGGACTGGGACATGGCCCGGAGGCGGCGAAGGCGGCGCAGGCTGCGATCCGGGTGTTGGACGAGCTGCCGACGCACGCACCCGCCGCGTTGATCTCACGCGCCCACGGGGCTTTGCGAGGCACGCGCGGAGCGGCGCTCGCCGTGGCGGAACTCAATTTCACCGACCAGACGCTACGCTATGCCGGCGTGGGCAATATCGCGGGAGTCGTGATCCAGGAGGGGCACAGCCAACACATGGTGTCGTACAATGGCATCGTCGGCCATGAATTGCGCAAGGTACAGGAGTTGACCTACCATTGGCCGCTCGGAGCGCTGATGATCATGCACTCCGACGGTCTGAGCATGCACTGGGACCTGAGTGCCTATCCGGGCCTGGTAACGCGCAGTGCCAGCCTGATCGCCGGGGTGTTATACCGCGATTTCACGCGGGGGAGGGATGACGCGACGGTCGTGGTCATCAAACGACCGAGCGTTATGGCCAAGGGGCATTGAAGCGGCGGCAGATATCGCCCCCAAGAATGTTGCCAGCTATCGATCTCTCCAGCAAGCTCGCCGAGCCCGAACGCTAGACTATGTCCGGAGCCATTCTTAGCGTAGCCATAAAGTACGAAAGAGACATCGTGGCCGCGCGCCAGCGCGCACGGCAGATCGCCGAATGTCTGGGGTTTGACCGCCAGGATCAGACCAGGATCGCCACCGCAGTCTCGGAAATCGCCCGTAATGCGTACAGTTATGCCGGCGGCGGCGAGGTCGAATTTCAACTCGAAGGCACGACGGCGCCCCAGCTCTTGCTCATTCGCATTAGCGACCAGGGGCCGGGAATCGCCGATCTTGAATGCATTCTCGATGGTCGGTACCGTTCGCCGATCGGCATGGGGACCGGGCTGACCGGCGCGCGGCGGCTAATGGATCAGTGCGAAATCGATTCGGCACCACAGCGTGGAACCACAGTATGGTTGAAGAAGCTGTTGCCTCGAAGAGCGCCTTTGATCGGCCCCGCCCAACTTATTCCATTTCTACATCATAGATGAAACAATAAGCCGTGTTTTGTCATGAGGTACGGCAATGGCGAGAACGGCCAGCGGGCGGGAGGTTTTAGAGCAGGCCAAGGCTTGCTTGGCGAAGGCCAA
>CADDZF010000057.1 GCA_902812445.1 Methylococcaceae bacterium
AACCTGCGCGGTGCTGGATAAAACCGGCACCGCGCAGGTTAGCTTGCCGGCACTTTGCAGAGCATCGCCGTTGCGGATCAGGATACCTGTCTGCGCGGCCCGCCCGACCGCGACCATAATCGAGATCGGCGTCGCCAGACCCAGGGCGCAGGGACAGGCGATCACCAGCACGGTCATGGCGGTGACGAAGGCGTAACCGAGCGCAGGTTCCGGGCCGATGCTCCACCAGATGAGAAACGTGAGTATGGAAATCGCCACCACCACTGGCACGAACACCGCCGCGATCTGGTCCACTAGACGGGCGATGGCGGGCTTGCTGCTCTGCGCCTGGCGCACGCTAGCGATGATCTGCGCCAAAACCGTGTCGCGACCGATGCGGGTAGCCGTGAACAGCAGCGTGCCGCTTTGATTCAGCGTGCCGCCGACCACCTCATCGCCGATCCTTTTTTCGATCGGCATGGGTTCGCCAGTCAGCATGGATTCATTTACCGTGGAATCGCCCTCGATCACCACGCCGTCCACCGCGATTTTCTCGCCGGGCCGAACGCGCAAGGTTTCGCCTAGGCCAATCTCTTCAATCGGCACGTCCATCTCCTCACCGTCGCGCACCGCGCGGGCGGTCCGGGGCTGGAGCCCAATCAGCTGGCGGATGGCGGAAGACGTCTTGCCTCGCGCGCGCATTTCCAACGCTGAGCCGAAATTGATGAAGGCGAGAATCACCGTTGCGGCCTCAAAATAGGCGTGCTTGGCCTCCATCGGCAATATCGCGGCAAAATCGATCGCTATATTGGAATAAAACCAGGCGGCCCCAGTACCTAGCGCGATCAGCGCATCCATATTGGCCTGGCGCTGCCGAAGCGACTTGAGGGCTCCGCTAAAAAAATGCCCGCCGGAGTAAAATAAAACCCCGAGGGACAGCAGGGAGACCAAAACCCAGAAGCGACTGCCATGCGCCGTACCCAGTTCGGGCAACAGACCGGAATGTTCGGCCAGCATTAGGGGTACGCCGAGCGCTGCGGCGATAGCAGCCTTTCGCATTAGGGTGCGGTACCGCTGCGCCTCCAGTTCTTCCTGTGCTTGTGGATCCTCCATGCCCTCTACGGCCGCCGCATCATAACCGGCTTGCTGCACGGCTTTTTGCAACGCCACAGGGTCTACGTCGCCACGCACGCTCGCGCTGTGATCAGCAAAATTAACCTCCGCAGAGATCACGCCGGGCACCGACCGCAGGGCGGTTTCGACACTTTTCACGCAGCCCGCGCAGCGCATGCCTAGAACCGACAGGCGGATGGCATGGTTCGCTTGTTCATGATCAGCTTGCAACATCATCTTGCTTCCTACCTCTTGGCTAAATACAGCCCGCGCCTCTACTCAGCTACCCATTATATCGGACTCTATGCGATGCAGAATTCTCCCCCGATCGATCCGCTGCAGTGATGATCCACTTCACCGGCACGCCCCGCTCGAACAGTAGCCAAATCGCTGACAAGGGGACGCGTGCGCCTTTTGTTTTCTGGCAGGCCTCATAACCGCGGGCCGCCTTGTTCCGGGGTCTTGACGGTTTGGCTCTCGAGAAGAGCGGTGCCGGGGCTCCGTTCCCGCTGCTTGCGGGCACCGCGGGGTCCCTTTGCTGGCACCGGTTCTACCCGCAAACCACCAACCGGCTCTCCCATTCAGGCATCAACCCTAAAAACTGCCAGAATCCGTCCCAATCCTGGCTGAATTCGCATTTTCAACTGTCTGAAATCCTGTTTTTCCGTCTATCGCCAGAAATATTGACAACTCAACCGGTTGTTGAGTACTGTTCAGTCGAGTGGGAAAGGCTGTTTAATTTTCCTATTGCTGTCTCCGGCCGCGCCGAGCGCCTGCGCACGTGCGAGGCAGGCGCCGGAATACATGACTTAACCTCCGCGCGTTAGGCTTACTGGCTATGGCAAGATTGATACTTCTTCGGCACGGCGAGAGTGTTTGGAACGCCGAAGGGCTGTTCACGGGATGGGTTGACGTCGACCTGTCCGAGAAGGGCGAGAAGGAGGCGCTCAGCGGCGGTGAGCTGCTGCTCGACGCCAGTATCCGGCTCGACATCGTGCACACCTCGGTCCTCAAGCGCGCGATCCGCACGGCGAACATCGCGCTCGAGGCGGCCGAGCAGCTGTGGATTCCGGTATGCCGCTCATGGCGGCTCAACGAGCGGCATTACGGTGCTCTGCAGGGCAAGAACAAGGCCCAGACGCGCGAGGAGTACGGCGATGAACAGTTCATGACGTGGCGCCGGTCCTATGACATCCCGCCGCCGCCGATCGCCGACGACGATCCGCTGTCCCAGATCAGTGATCCGCGGTACGCCGTGCTTCCATCGGAGTTGATTCCCCGAACCGAGTGCCTGGCCGACGTCGTCGACCGTATGCTGCCCTACTGGTACGACGCCATCGTGCCGGACCTCGCGGCGGGCCGGACCGTTCTCGTCGCGGCGCACGGCAACTCGCTGCGCGCGCTCGTGAAGCACCTCGACGACATCTCGGACAAGGACATCGCCGGGCTGAACATCCCGACCGGCATCCCGCTGCTGTACGAGCTGGATGATGACTTCGAGCCGCTGAAGAAGGGTGGCGAGTACCTCGATCCCGAGGCCGCCAAGGCCTCCATCGAGGCCGTCAAAAACCAGGGCAAGGCCAAGTAGGCGGTTTGCAAATGCGGGAACGCCACGAAATTCCGAAAGCCGCTCGACACCGGCAAACCGCTGCCGAAATTCCGAGCGTAGTCAGCTTCTCGATAAACGACTCACTCACCGCTGCCGCGCCGCCCCTCTGTCGCGGAACTGCCGCAATCGCCCGCTCCCCCCAGATCCATCGAATACGCTTTGGCTATCACCGGTCCTCATCCGGCAATACCAATCAGACCGTTGCACCCGTTTCCTTTCACCAGACGTGAAAACGCTCTGGCGGACGCTGGAAAACGACTCCAATCGGGTTGGCTCCATCACCGCTTGGCGGTGGATAATTATTACTCCGGCCCGAAATACCCTCCCGATATTTTGGGCCACGTAATGGAATTGCCTTACCGGAAGCTGGCAAAATTCTGTCCGATTGAGGCGAATAGCGAAAGTCGGGGGTAAGCGCTTTTCTGTGGCTGCAACGACCGGGATGACCGGCGACCAACGACTTCAATCGCGGGCAGGCTCGCTCATTGCAAGTCCGCTTCAACGCTTTGCCAGGCTGTGCTCACAGTTGAGCTTTCAGCTCTTCTTTTATGGCGTTCAAGGACAGCGCAATATCGCGAATAAACAGTACCAGAGACAAAACCAGGCATGCCAAGCTCAGGATGAATAAGATGATCACTACATTCTGCAAGCTGACATTCAGAACGTAGATGACGAACAGCGTGATGATGAGCAGACTCACAAAAAAGATGCTCGCCAGCGCAAAGCCGATTGATAGCATCATTAACTGTAGTCTTCGGTAGAGTACCTTGATCTGAATAGTGATATGGTCGGACTCATCCTCCCGTGCTGCATTCAGCTGGTTCGAGAGTGTCCTGGCTCGATCCGTCATGTGTGAGAACCGACTCGTCATCGCGAGAATGAGCAGTCCAACGCCTGAAATCAAAGCGACAGGAGAGATTGCGGTCTGAAGAATCCGGGTGAGTTCGTTTAAATCGCTGGATTGCATTCTCTTTCTTCATCAGCCAAGTATTACGGCCTCGTCATAGACTGAATCCGCCAGCGCCTTCGCTGAGAGGTTTGACGCCGCGCCGGTTTCGGCACGGATGGTTTACCTCCCTGATCAACTCAGCGCCTGTCCATATCGCCATGCGTTTATGACGGCCTGGGTAACCTCATCGTCGCCCACCTTCCTCATTCGATTTTACCGCTCGCTCAGCATGCCTTGCCGCACTATGAACCGGACCACTTCAGGCAAACCGTGACCCGTCTTCAGATTGGTGAATACGAATGGGCGATCGCCGCGCATTTTCCGGGCGTCCCGCTCCATGGTATCCAGAGAGGCGCCGACGTAAGGTGCGAGATCGATCTTGTTGATCACAAGCAGATCCGAGCGCGTGATGCCGGGCCCGCCCTTGCGCGGGATCTTATCGCCTGCCGCCACGTCGATCACGTAGAGGGTGAGATCGGCCAATTCGGGACTGAAGGTAGCGCTCAGATTATCCCCGCCGCTCTCTACCAGCACCAAATCGAGGTCCCGGAACTTCAAACACAGTTCCTCGACCGCGGCCAGATTGATCGACGCATCCTCCCGGATGGCCGTGTGGGGGCAGCCGCCGGTTTCAACACCCACGATGCGTTCCTCCGGCAAGGCTTCGCTACGGATCAGGAACTGCTGATCTTCGCGGGTGTAGATATCATTGGTGACGACGGCGATGCAGTAACGGTCGCGCATGGCCTTGCAGAGCCCATCGACCAGCGCCGTCTTGCCCGAACCCACCGGCCCGCCGACACCGACCCGGAGTACGTGTTGATTGGCTGCCATGACGTCCTCAAGAACGAAACAACCGGCAATATTGGGTTTCATGGCGGCTGCTGGCCAGCGCCCATGCCGGGCTGGAACCGCCGATTTCCGCATCGTCCAGCCTCAATGCCTGATCGAGGGCTCCGACAATCCGGGGCAGCAGTCGCGCCAGCAGCCGCTGCCCGGCGGTCTGGCCCAAAGGCACCAGTTTTACGGCGCACACAACCTGATGTTCCAGCCAGCTCCACAGATAACCCGCGATCAGCTCGGCCTTGGGGATTCTCCGCTCGACCCCCGCCAGACTGAAAGCCGTGGCGAGGCAGGTCGATTGATGGCAACTCCAGGTTTTCGCGCGCGAGCTCTCCATAGCGCTCAGAAGCCGCATCAAAGCGAGGCCGGCCCGCCGGTCTTCCGCCCGTAGCTCATCGGTTTCCCGGAACGCCAGCAGATCATCGCTCCAATGGGCCACAGCGGATTCATTCGCTTCGACCCAGGCGTCATAAAGGCGTCCCAGGATCGGCGCGTCGGTTCTCGCCATACAGCAGTCCAGAAGACCCGCCAACCAGTCGGTAACAGCGCGTTCATCCTTGAGCCAGCCGTCCTCCACCGCTTTTTCCATTCCTTGCGAATAGCTGTACAGCCCGATAGGCAGGGAAGGGCTTGTGAGCTGGAGAAGATGCAGGCGATAAAGCTCCATTTTTAGCCGTCACGGTGGTGGCCGTACCTTCGGCTGGACTCGGCATACGCCCCGCCTTCCGGCTCGAATGGCGCCTTTTCGTGCATC
The DNA here is from genome assembly GCA_902812445.1 of Methylococcaceae bacterium. GTDB lineage: Bacteria > Pseudomonadota > Gammaproteobacteria > Methylococcales > Methylococcaceae > CADDZF01. The sequence continues at coordinate 5,248 of CADDZF010000057.1, forward strand.
ACTTCGAGCCCCAGCAACTGGAGAAGATCGTCCAGCACGTGATCGTGTCGATAGCGCAGCTCGCCGGGTGCGATCTGCAGCGGCACGTGACGGTTACCGAGGTGATAGCAGGCGCGGCAAAGCAAGAGGCACTCATCGGCGCACACGAGCGATATGGCTTCGGCCGCGGCCTTGACGCGCACCACGACCCCATCGTCCCCGGTCAGACGGTCTCCGTCGCGCAGCACGGTGCCACGGGGCAGCCATACGCCGGCCTCGCGTCCACTGTCCAGAGCGGCGCGCAGCCGGCTTTTGCAGCGTTCATCGAATGTCAAGGTGAGGGTTTCTGCCGCGGCAACCCCGGCAGCAGCGAACCGTGTTAGTTTGAGCATCGGCGTCAGAACAGAAAATAGCGTTGCGCCAAGGGGAGCTCCCGCGCGGGCTCGCAGATCAGTAATTCGCCGTTCGCCCGTACTTCATAGGTCTGCGCGTCGACCTCGATTCTTGGCAGCAGGTCGTTGTGTATCAGATCGCGCTTGCCGATGTTCCGTGTATTGGCCACCACGCCGATGTTTTTCTTCAGACCCAACTGACCCGGCACGCCGGCCACCGCCGCCGCGCGGGACACAAACGTCAGACAGGTGGCGTGGCGAGCCCCGCTTAAAGCGGCGAACATGGGTCGGTAGTGTACCGGTTGTGGAGTCGGAATGGAGGCGTTGGGATCGCCCATAGGCGCAGCGACGATCAATCCGCCTTTGAGGATCAGGCTCGGCTTGGCGCCAAAAAAGGCCGGATTCCACAACACGAGATCGGCCAGTTTGCCGACCTCCACCGAACCCACCTCGTGGGCGATGCCATGCGTGATCGCCGGGTTGATGGTGTATTTGGCGACATACCGCTTGGCGCGAAAATTGTCATGCCGAGAGGGGTCCTGCGCGAGACTGCCGCGCTGGCTTTTCATCTTGTGGGCGGTCTGCCAAGTCCGCGTGATCACTTCGCCGACGCGACCCATCGCCTGGGAGTCCGATGCGAGCATGGAGAACGCGCCCAAATCGTGCAGGATGTCCTCGGCGGCGATGGTTTCCCGGCGGATGCGCGATTCGGCGAACGCCACATCTTCTGGAATTCCGGCATCCAGATGGTGGCAGACCATTAGCATGTCGAGGTGCTCGTCCACCGTGTTGACCGTGTAGGGGCGCGTCGGGTTGGTGGAGGAGGGCAACACATTGGCCTCGCCGCAAGCCCGGATGATGTCCGGCGCGTGCCCACCGCCGGCGCCTTCGGTGTGATAGGTATGTATGGCGCGGCCCTTGAACGCGGCCAGAGTATCCTCGACGAAGCCCGATTCATTCAAGGTATCCGTATGGATTGCCACCTGCACATCATGGCGATCGGCGACGGAAAGACAACAATCGATGGCTGCCGGCGTGGTACCCCAGTCCTCATGCAGTTTCAGCCCTATCGCGCCGGCGCGAATTTGCTCCTCCAAGGCTTCCGGCAGACTGGCGTTGCCCTTGCCGAGGAAGCCGATATTGAGCGGTAAGGCCTCGGCGGCCTGCAGCATGCGATGGATGTTCCAGGGGCCCGGCGTACAGGTCGTCGCGTTGGTTCCCGTGGCCGGCCCGGTGCCGCCGCCGAGCATCGTAGTAATGCCGGACATGAGAGCGTCCTCCGCCTGCTGCGGGCAGATGAAATGGATGTGGGCGTCGATGCCGCCGGCGGTGACGATATGGCCCTCTGCCGCGATGATTTCGGTGCCGGGCCCGATAACGAGGTCGACACCGGCCTGGGTGTCCGGGTTGCCAGCCTTGCCGAGCCGCGCGATGCGCCCGTCCTTAATGCCGATATCGGCTTTGACAATGCCCCAATGATCCACAATCAGCGCGTTGGTAATCACGGTATCGAGCGCGCCGGCGGCGTTGCTGATCTGGCTTTGCCCCATGCCGTCGCGGATGACCTTGCCGCCGCCGAATTTGACTTCATCACCATATACGCTGAAGTCCTGCTCCACTTCGATGAATAGCTCGGTGTCGCCCAGGCGAACCCGGTCGCCTGTCGTCGGGCCAAACATGTCCGCGTAAGCGCCGCGGGCTATGCGGCTCATGGCTTCATCTCCAGAGGCCCCATGGTTTTTTGCCGAAAGCCGTAAATCTCGCGTTTGCCGGCAACAGCCACCAGTGCAATCTCGCGCTCCTGGCCGGGCTCGAAGCGCACCGCCGTGCCAGCCGGGATATCCAACCGGTAACCCCTACTCGCCGCCCGATCAAAGCGCAGCGCCGCGTTGGTTTCGTGGAAATGATAGTGCGAGCCGACCTGAATCGGGCGATCCCCGGTGTTGGCGACGATCATGCTGATCCGGTTGCGCCCCGCGTTCAATTCGATTTCACCTTCCAAAGGTATCACCTCGCCGGGAATCACAGTCGCCTCACAATATCGGATTATGCACCGTCACCAGTTTGGTGCCGTCGGGGAAGGTGGCTTCCACCTGCACGTTGGAAATCATGTCCGGAATGCCGTCCATGACGTCGTCGCGCGTCAACAGCGTCCGCCCATAGTTCATCAGTTCCGCGACGCTGCGCCCGTCGCGAGCGCCTTCAAGGATGGCAGCGCTGATATAAGCTACCGCTTCCGGATAATTCAGTTTCAAACCTCGCGCTTTGCGCCGCTCGGCCAGCAGGGCGGCGGTGAACACCAGCAGCTTGTCCTTTTCCCGGGGTGTAAGTTGCATGGCTATTCTCGGCTTGTAAGATGAGGCATTGGCGCTATCGCTAACGCCTTCAGGTCGCCCAAATCCGCGGCGGACAGGCTTTCCGTCCGCAAACGATGGGGCGGATCGCTTCCCACAGGCTGATGAGGACGTGGCGCATGGCGCCAGCCTTCGCGCCGATACCGCGGCAAACCAGCAGATCGCCCAATAAAGTGCATCCCCACAAATCCTGTTGCTCGAGAACGCTTTGAATCAGCGGCAGTTCAGGCCGGGACAACGGGTAGGCCCACAAACTGGCTAGAATCGGCATTCCGCGAAGACCCCAGCCGGCGTTCGCGCTCTCGCCATTGGCCTGAAAGCGTTCGAGCAGCAGCGGTCTGCCCTGCCTGTCTATGCGAACTTCGAAGAGGCCGTTCCCCGTCCCGAATGCCTCATTACAGGCCGGACGACCCAGGCAAATCGTATCCCAGCCGATAAACCGGGAATGTTTGGCCAGCCTAACCTTCAGGGTGGAGTGCATATGGGCGCCTTCAAACAATATGCTTTCCTGTGGCAGCCACTCCAGTGCCGCTCGATCTCCAATTTGCAGATTGACAATTTGGCGGGCGAGCAGTCCACCGCTACGGTAGTATTTTGCCGCCGCCGGCGTCGTCAACAGGGCGGCGGAATCTGCGGCTGAGGTCACCTCGAAGCGCAATTCATCTCCTCCCACGATACCGCCCGGCGGATGCAACAGATAGGTGTGGCAAACCTGCTGCTCCGGATAAAAAGGCCGTTGAACAAACAAAGGCCCGCTGTGGAAACGCTCGGCCAGCACGGTGCATCCCTGTCGAGAGCAAAAGTTGAGGCGTAGTTCGGCCTTCCACCTGCCGGCCTCGTCAGCGCTTTTCGATGAGTCTCCGAGTGAGAAGGGGACCCTTGCATCAGCTCGCAAGGAGATAGACTCCGAAACCGGCGCAAGCGATCCCGAACAGTCGGAAAAATTGCGTGGGCGCGTGTGTTTTTGCCGCGAACCCCAATCCCATGCCAAATCCCTGCAACAGCAGGCTGCTCAGCGAGAAACCTCCGCCATAGGCGATGAGTTCGCTTGGATCAGCGAGATCCTCGGCGTGTACATAGCCATGAAAGAAAGCGAACGTGCCTACCATGACGAGCGCCGGAAATACCTTCAGCTGACAACGACCGACTAATACGATACCCATGACGGCCAAGGACAAGGCAATAGCCAGTTCCGGCGCCGGCAGTGATCCGCCGTATAAAGAGAACGCCGCGCCGGCGACCATCATGCCGGCAAAGCCTAATGGCAGCAGCCATAAGGCGGCGGCGCGCAGGCGGCTCGTCCAGATACCTGCCGCGAGCATCACTAGCACGTGATCCGGCCCGCTTAAGGGATGAAGAACTCCGCTTGCAAAACCTGCGGCGTCCATCTCACCGGAATGGCCGCATACTCCGGCGCTGAAGGCTAACAAGAGGCTTGCGACAAGCGGTTTTTCGGGTCTGGCGAATGGTCTCATGGTAGCCTCACGTGATTTATCTGGCGAAGGAAAGAGCATTCATACCGACAGATATTGTTGCACGACGCTCTCGTTCAGTTCACTGATTTCGCCCGACGCCATGATGCGCCCTTTCTCCAGGGCGTAAAACCGGTCTGCCACGCGACGGGCAAAAGGAAGCTTCTGTTCGACGAGCAGCACGGTCATGCCCAGTTCGCGATTCAAACGCAGGATTACATCGCCGATTTCATGCACGATATTCGGCTGGATGCCTTCTGTCGGTTCATCGAGAATCAGCAAGGTCGGATCAATGGCCAAGGCGCGCCCGATGGCGAGCTGTTGCTGCTGGCCACCGGACAGGTCGCCACCCCGCCGATGGAGCATTTGCTTGAGCACCGGAAAAATCTCGAATACCCGTTCCGGTATACTTTTCAATCCGTCTCGCCGGGCGCTTAAACCGATTTTAAGGTTCTCCTCCACCGTCAACAATGGAAAAATCTCGCGCCCTTGCGGCACATAGCCGATTCCCAAACTCGCCCGTCGCTCCGCTTTCAGTGCGGTCAAATCGTGATCTTCGAGGCGAATGATTCCGGATTTTACCGGCAACAGCCCCATAATGCACCTGAGCAGAGTGGTCTTGCCTACCCCATTGCGCCCCATCAGGCAACTGCAGCTGCCTTTCCTGACGTGCGCGTCCACATCCCATAACGTGTGGCTTTCACCGTAATATTGATGCAGGCCGATAATGCTAAGCATCAGGCCCCCAGATAGATTTCGATCACTTTCGGATTGCGCTGTACCTCTTTCATGTGACCCTCGGTCAGCACGGCCCCTTCGTGGAGAACGGTGACCTTGCGGGCGATGGAACGGACAAACTCCATGTCGTGCTCCACCACCACGACGGAATGCTTGCCTTCCAGCGCCAGCAAGAGCTCTGCAGTGCGTTCGATCTCCTGGCGCGTCATGCCCGCCACCGGTTCATCGACCAACAGCAGTTTCGGCTTCTGCATCAATAGCATGCCGATTTCCAGCCATTGCTTCTCGCCGTGCGAAAGGGCCCCAGCGCGCTGGTTCCGCTGCTCGGTCAGACCGGTAAGCTGCAACACTTCGGCGATGCCGTCGCGTTGTTCTCCGCTGAGCTTGGCGAACAAGGTCGGCCAGACGCGCTTGTCGGTGTGCATGGCAAGTTCGAGATTTTCGTATACCGTCTGCTGTTCGAATACGCTCGGTTTCTGGAACTTGCGCCCGATGCCGGCCTGCGCAATGTCCGGCTCATCCAGCTGCAACAGATCGATGATCTGACCAAAGTAGACCGTTCCTTTATCCGGCCGAGTCTTGCCGGTGATCACGTCCATCATCGTCGTCTTGCCGGCGCCGTTGGGACCGATGATGCAGCGCAGTTCCCCATCATCAATGTACAGCGTAAGGCCGTTGAGGGCCTTGAAACCGTCGAAGCTGACGGTCACGTCCTCCAGGTAGAGGATTGGACCGTGGGAGGTATCCAGGTCAGTGTCTTCGATTGTATCCAGTGCGGCATCATCGCCGAGGACTTTGGGCGTCCCGGTTTCACGCACCCGGTTCATGTCGCCGGTTCCTCGCGGCGACGCAGTAACCCGGCGAGACCTTCTGGTAGAAACAGCGTAACCAGCACGAACAGGGCGCCGAGGGCGAAAAGCCAGATTTCCGGAAAGGCGGCGGTAAACACCGTCTTGGCATAGTTCACCAGGATAGCCCCGATCACCGCCCCGTAGAGGGTCGCGCGTCCGCCAATTGCGACCCAGATGACCAGCTCGAGGGAATTGAGCGGTGAGAACTCGCTGGGATTGATGATGCCGACCTGCGGAACGTAGAGCGCGCCGGCAATTCCCGCGATCACTGCCGAGAACACGAAAATCCACAGCTTGAACCACTCGACTTTGTAGCCGATGAAGCGCGTTCTGGCTTCGGCGTCGCGGATCGCTACCACGACGCGCCCCAGCTTGGAGCCGACGATGAGGCGGCAGGCCAGATAGCCGAGGGCGAGAAACAGCGCCGTGATGATGAAAATAGCCGCGCGCGTGCCGTCGGCTTGCAGGTTGAAGCCCAGTATATCCTTGAAATCGGTGAGGCCATTGTTGCCGCCGAAGCCCATCTCGTTGCGAAAAAACGCCAGCATCAGGGCGTAAGTCAGGGCTTGGGTGATGATCGAGAGATAAACGCCGGTCACTCGTGAGCGGAACGCCAGCCAGCCGAAGCCGAGCGCCAGCGCGCCAGGCAGGAGCGCAACCATCAGCATGGCGAACGCGAAATGATCGAATCCGAACCAGTACCAGGGCAGTTCCTGCCAGTTGAGAAACACCATGAAGTCCGGCAGTACGGGATTGCCGTACACGCCCCGCTCGCCGATCTGTCGCATGAGGTGCATGCCCATGGCGTAACCGCCCAAGGCGAAGAAGGCGCCGTGGCCCAGGCTGAGGATACCGCCATAGCCCCAGATCAGGTCCACCGATAACGCCAGCAGCGCATAGCTCATGTATTTGCCGAGCAGGGTCACGGTGTAGGTGGACAGGTGCAGCGATGATGTGGCCGGCACCGCGAGATTCAGCAGCGGCACCAGAACAGTAACCGCCGCCAAAACCGATAGCAGCAGTTTGTCGCCCCGATCGCCCGCTATGCGCTCATGCCATCTCATCTAGCCCTCCGCTGCCCGCCCTCGTTGCGGAAATAGCCCGCGCGGCCGCTTCTGGATGAAAATGATGATGAACACGAGGAGCAAGATTTTTGCCAGCACCGCGCCAGCATAGGGCTCCAGAAATTTGTTGGCGATGCCTAAAGACAATCCGGCTACCAGCGTGCCCCATAGATTGCCTACCCCTCCGAATACCACCACCATGAACGAATCGACGATATAAGCTTGCCCCAGATTGGGGCCGACATTGGTAAGCTGACTCAAGGCCACTCCGGCGACACCGGCGACGCCGGATCCCAGACCGAAAGTCATCGCATCTACCCATCCGGTGCGAACGCCCATCGCTTTCGCCATGGAGCGGTTTTGGGCGACGGCGCGCACCTCGAGGCCCAAGCGGGTTTTATTGAGAACAGACAGCAGGGCGAGGAATACCAGCACGCTGAACACGATGATGTAAAAACGGTTCAGGGTCAATGACAGCACGCTGTTGATCTCTACCGAACCGCTCATCCAGGCGGGCGTGACGACACTTCGATTGAGGGGTGAAAACAGGCTGCGTACCAGTTGCTGCAGAAACAGGCTCACGCCGAACGTGGCGAGCAGCGTTTCCAACGGTCGACCGTAGAGAAACCGGATGATGCCCCGCTCGATCGCGATGCCGAACAGGCCGGCCAATATAAATGCGGCCGGAATCGCCACGAACAGGGACAGATCGATGTGCTGCGGCATCAAGAGCTGAACCACGTAGGTCGTGTAGGCGCCCAGCATCATCAATTCGCCGTGAGCCATATTGATCACGCCCATCACGCCGAAAGTGATGGCGAGTCCAATCGCCGACAGCACCAGCACCGCGCCTAGGCTGAGACCGAAAAACGCGGTTTCCGCCAGACGGTAAAGCTGTAATTTGAATGAGATGTTCTTGATGACGGCTTCCGCAGCATTCCGGATATCGGCATCCGGCTCGATGAAGAAGTCCTGGTCCTTCTCCAGCAGCGCATTCAGGCGATTGTATACTTCGGGGTCGAGGTTGCCCTTGAGATTTTCGATCGCCTTCAGCCGAGCATCCTTGTCAGCGCTGGCGATATCGGCCAAGGCGAGCGCGGTGCGGATCGCCTCGCGGACGGATTTATCCTGCTCCACCGTAAGTTGCTGTCGGAGCAGCAGCGCCGATTCTGGCGCGATGGTTTTACTCATAGCTTTTACGGCACTAAGCCGCTGCGCCGGGTCACCCACGCTCAGCTCGAGGCGCGCGATCAGTTGGTTCAGAGAAGCGCGCAGGGTGTTATTGATGGCGACTTTCTTAATGGCGAACTTTTCAACGGTACCGATCTTGCCGCCGCTAATGACATCGGTGATCTCGAATCCGTCCGCGGTGGCGGCAGCATACACCATGCGGCCAGCGTCCTTGGTGTAATATAGCCGGCCTTCGAGCAAAGCCTTCAACACTTGTGGGACGCGCGGGTCGTGGACGGCGGCTAGCTCCTCCACGGCCTTTTCCATCTCATTCAGCGTCGCGGTCTTGAGCGAGTTCGTCGCAGCGGCAAACACGGCTGTATCCTCATTAGCCGTAACGACGGGCGATGTCAGAAGACCGCTTACCGCAACCCACGGTACCCAGCCTCCCAAGGCTCTCAACAAACAGAATGTGAGGAGCCCGCGTGCCATCATCGATCGAGTCATAGCAGAAGGTCTTCTCCTTAGTTGAAGAACGGCACTAGCAGTAAATTAATGCCGTTCTCCGGGGGACAGCTCGCGGCGCAGGAGCGACTTCACCGGCATCAAGCAAACGTCAATACTTCTGTCCTGAGCACTTCTTCGTTTTGGTATTGTAATTACCGCAATTAATCGGTGGAGTCCAGTCGGCAATGATGTACCTGTCTTCCGGCAGATAGTCGGACCAGGCATCGCCATCCACCAGGCCCTTGGTTTGCCAGACGGTCTCGAATTGACCATCATCCTGGATCTCGCCGATGAGCACCGGCTTGGACAAGTGGTGCGCCTTGTTCATCTTGGCGATGCCGCCGGTCAGGTTGGGAAACTCCATGCCGATCATGGCCTTGGCGACGGCATCCGGGTCGGTGGTTTTTGCCTTCTCCACTGCTTTGACCCACATGTTGAAACCGATGTAGTGGGCTTCCATGGGGTCGTTGGTGACGCGCTTGGGGTTTTTGATGAACGCATGCCACTTTTTGATGAAATTGGCATTTTCCGGGGTGTCCACGCTCATGAAGTAGTTCCAGGCGGCGAGGTGACCGACCAGCGGGGCCGTATCGATGCCGGAGAGTTCTTCCTCTCCCACCGAAAAAGCGACCACCGGGATCTTCTCGGCGGAAACACCCTGATTGCCCAGCTCCTTGTAAAACGGCACGTTGGCGTCCCCATTGATGGTGGAGACGACGGCGGTCTTTTTGCCGGTCGAGCCGAATTTTTTGATGTCCGCGACGATGCTCTGCCAATCAGAATGGCCGAATGGCGTGTAATTGATCAGGATGTCCTTGTCCTTGACGCCCTTGGCTTTGAGGTAAGCCTCCAGAATCTTGTTGGTCGTGCGCGGATAGACGTAATCGGTTCCGGCTAGCACCCAGCGCTTCACTTTCAAGTCCTTCATCAGGTAGTCCACCGCCGGGATCGCCTGTTGATTGGGCGCGGCGCCGGTGTAGAACACGTTTTTCGACGATTCCTCGCCTTCGTACTGCACCGGATAGAACAGCAGCCCGTTGAGTTCCTCGATCACCGGCAGCACCGACTTGCGCGATACCGATGTCCAGCAGCCGTAAATGGCCGCCACTTTATCCTTCTGCAGCAGCTCGCGCGCCTTTTCGGCAAACAAGGGCCAGTTGGATGCGGGATCCACGACCACCGGCTCTAGCTGCCTGCCCAACAGTCCGCCTTTCTTGTTCTGCTCGTCAATCAGCATCAGCATGGTATCTTTCAGCGTCGTTTCGCTGATGGCCATGGTGCCGGAAAGCGAATGCAGGATACCGACCTTGATGGTTTCCTGCGACTGCGCGGTTGTGCCGAACAACATCAGGGCGGCCGCCGCGAAAAGACCTTTCAAGCGATGCGCGAAAAGGCGGTTCCAGTCCGAATTGTCCGCATAGACCTTTGCACTCATGATGGATTGATCTCCTTGGTATTATTGAAAGTGAAGATTCTAGATCTGCAGCTGAATGCCGAGCTTGACGGTATTCACGTGTTCGCCCCGAACACCGGGACCGAAATCGAATATGCCTTTCGTAGCGATGTCACCGTACTGGTATATCAGCGAAACCCGGGCGTTGTGGCCGTCGATCACGTAGTTGACCCCGGCTTCGAATTCATTGCGGTCCGAGCTTCTCTCGGGATAGACCTGATTGAAGCGAACATAGGGCTGGAACTGGCCAATCCAGACTTTCTCAGGCATCAGGTACAGCAAGCCGGTGCTGAAGGAATTACCTTCAAACAGGCAAAAACAGTTCGGGTCCGAACGATTGGCGAAGCTCATCTTGCTGATGCCGTAGTTCTTGTAATCGCCGACAAAGGTCACCACGCCGTCATTGGGCAGTACCTTTTCCATGAGGACATCAGCGCTCGTGCCTCTGAAATTGCCCGGGTCCGCTCGGGTACCGGCGCCATCCTCGTGATAGATATTGGCGGCGGCAATAGTGAAGATGTCTCCCAATTTACCGTAATAGGTGCTGCTGGTGTAGTAGCCTGGATTATCCTCGATGTTCCAGAAGTTGTAGCTCAGTCTTACCGTGTACAGAAAATTGCTGTCTTTGTTGGCAGGGCCATCAAGGCCGTCGAAGGCGCCGATCGCATACTGCAGGCGCTTGTCGGGGGTCAGTCGGCCCCACAGCGCCACCCCGTCATCACGCGCGAACTGGCCGGCCGAGCCACCGCCTGCCGAGAGATCTTGGGAAGGAAACGTCAGGTTGCTTTGCAGGCCGAAATCCGATGGATTGAACGGTTCCTTGCCGTAGGTATCGAAAAATGGGTTGTAGAACGGGCCATCCAGTTCGATGCGTTCGGCGGGAACGATAGTTCTGCCGAACCAGACGTTGAAGTATTGGCCCAACTCGAAACGGGCGATGGCATCGAGCACGCGGACGCTGCCGCCGCCGGAACAGTTATGACACTCCGTATTGAAGGTCAGCTTGATGTATTTGTGGATCTGGCCGTTGAAATAGAGACGGATATTGTTGATAAAAAAATCGTTGCCCCATTTGTTGTTGCTTCCTCCTGCAGCATCTTCGACGGTGGCAAAACTGGTTTTGAGACCGGCGCCAATGCTCACCCATTTCGTATCGTCCATCTTAAATGTGGCGCCCGCCCGAGCGGTCGGCCAGTAGAACGCGCTGATAACCAAAATCGCGCTCGGCAATAATGCTCGCCAATTTGTTTTTATAGCCGATTGACTGTACATTTTATTTGGTTTCCTCGGTTGTTCTATACGCAAAGGTCTTAGATTTCCATCACCTCAATGACTTGCCGCTTGACATCACGCGTCTCGTTATGCTTTGGGCCATAAGGCTTTCGGTCGCATCCCGGGTGCCAAGCAGAGCCAGGGGCGGTTCTATCGACCGACGTCCAGGCTCAACAATGCGCAATTTGAGTGCCAAGCTTTTTTCAGGAAACGCCGAGCCGGCAGCAGAGATTCGGGCATGGATCAAAATGGCACGAAAATACCAGCCAGATGCGTTCGAGCTCGGATAAGGAGAAAATCTCGCCGAGGCCGTTTTGCAACATATTGGCATCCACCGCTTCGGCGATTTTTCCTCCATCCCGGTCGGGCCGCACCGATGATGGGCACGAGGCACCGATTTGCCCCACGCAAGGCTCTACGCAATGGAACGGATCATGGCGTGGCTTTGCTGACAGCGCTCTATTGCGCTGAAGCGGTTTTCCCGGAATACTTAGAAGACATTGCGCTTGCTTGGGGCTCCAACCCGAGGCAGGCGCCCTTTTCTCTGGCTATTTCGCTGGGGTTTTGGAAATGCGTTGCTTGGCGATCGGAGATCGTCTTTAATCTTCAACCCTTGCGTTAGCTGAATCGAGACTAGAACGCTGTGCGACTCTCCTTGCTGGCACTGCTGCTGTTATTTTGCGCTGGCTGCGCCTCTTCCGGCCGGCAGCACGCCGATCCAGGTTTTAAGCCGCAAACCGTGGGCAAGATGGGCCTCTATATTGCGTCGCCAAGCACCGATCTGCGGCCCCTCCTGTCTGCTGTTTCTCGGCAGCAGATCGCCCGTCGGATCAGTGAGGCATTTCTTAAAGCCGGTTACCCGGTTTATGCGGCGGACGCCACTGGGCAAGAAGGCGTGACGGCTTATTCTCATGTACTCGACGTACGCGTCGAAGATGCCCAGATCAAAAGCACGCCGCCCGGCTTCAGTCTCAGCATCGGGAATTCCGACCCGCGCTCGCCAAGTTTCCAAAAGGCAGCGGTGATTCCCATTACCTGCTCGCTAAAGAATTCGAGCCACGCCGAGCTGGCCAGTAGGTCTGGGGACTATATCGCGGATGAGAGCGGACTCCTGATGTCTGACAG
>CADDZF010000058.1 GCA_902812445.1 Methylococcaceae bacterium
GCAATTCAAGAACAACAAGAACAATGAAGCGTTTCTCGACCGCATTTATGTCGTGAAGGTTCCCTACTGCCTGCGCGTTTCGGACGAGATCAAGATTTATGAGAAACTGTTGGTCAACAGCTCGCTCGCGCTGTCGCCGTGCGCGCCGAATACGTTAAAGATGCTAGCGCAGTTCGTGGTGCTGTCGCGCCTCAAAGAGCCGGAAAATTCGAATATCTATTCGAAAATGCGGGTCTATGACGGCGAGAACCTCAAGGACACCGATCCCAAGGCTAAGTCCTATCAGGAATACAAGGACTTTGCAGGCGTCGATGAGGGCATGGAAGGATTGTCGACCCGCTTCGCTTTCAAGATTCTTTCCCGGGTATTCAATTTCGATCACACTGAAGTGGCGGCCAATCCCGTGCATCTTCTTTATGTGCTCGAGCAGCAGATCGCCCAGGAGCAGTTCCCGCCGGAAATCCAGGAACGCTATCTCAGATTCATCAAGGAATATATTGCACCGCGTTATGTTGAATTCATCGGTAAGGAGATCCAAACAGCCTATCTGGAATCTTATTCCGAATATGGACAGAATATTTTCGACCGGTACGTGACCTATGCCGATTATTGGATACAGGATCAGGAGTACCGTGACCCCGATACCGGCGAAAGCTTCGACCGTCGCGCACTGAACGAGGAGTTGGAGAAAATCGAGAAGCCAGCGGGCATCAGTAATCCTAAGGATTTCCGGAATGAAATCGTCAATTTCGTGCTGCGGGCGCGGGCTAACAATGCAGGTAAAAACCCGGTATGGGTGAGCTACGAGAAGCTGCGAGCGGTCATCGAAAAGAGAATGTTCGCCAATACGGAGGACTTGCTGCCGGTCATCTCGTTCAACGCCAAAGCGTCGACCGATGATCAAAAAAAGCACCAGGATTTCGTCGACCGCATGGTCGCCAAAGGTTATACGTCCAAGCAGGTCAGATTGCTTTCAGAATGGTATCTCCGCGTTAGAAAATCATCGTAATCGGAGTTTCTATGGCACGTTTTGTCGACCGGAGACTAAACCCCAAGAACAAAGGCGCTGTCAACCGTCAGCGCTTTTTACAGCGATTTCATAGTCAAATTCGCAGAGCTGTGGCCGACGCGATCTCGAAACGGTCGATCACTGACGTCGAGAGTGGCGAGAGGGTCAAAATTCCTGCGAGAGATATCTCAGAGCCGATATTTCAGCACGGACGCGGCGGCCGTAGGGAAACCGCTCTCCCGGGCAACAAAAAGTTCGTGACGGGCGATCGCGTTCCGCGACCGGAAACAGGCGGCGGATCCGGTAGCCAGGCGGGTAATTCAGGCGAAGGCGAGGATGAGTTTATCTTCGAACTCACCCGCGAGGAATTCTTGGAATATTTTTTTGAAGACCTCGAATTACCGAATCTGATCAAGGTGCAATTGGCCCGTGAACCGCTGTATAAAAACGTACGCGCTGGCTATACGGCGGATGGAGCCCCGGCTAACCTTCACGTAATTCGCTCTCTGCGCGGCGCATTGGCCAGGCGGATCGCGCTGGCAACGCCTTATGCCGAAAAAAAACAGCAACTCCAAGAGGAGTTGGACGCGCTGCTGGAAACGGCTGACGCCGATGACCCGAGAGCGATTGCCTTGCGGGATGAGATTGCCGAGCTCGAGCAAAAGGTGCAGAAAATTCCCTTTATCGACACCTTCGACCTCCGCTATCGTAATCGTATTCAGGTACCTCTCCCGACCACGCAGGCCGTCATGTTCTGTATCATGGACGTGTCAGGTTCCATGGATCAGGAGAAAAAGGACCTGGCCAAGCGCTTTTTTCTGCTGCTCTATCTGTTTCTGACCCGCAACTACGAGCGGACCGACGTCGTGTTCATCCGTCACCACACGATCGCCATGGAAGTAGGCGAAGAAGAGTTCTTCTACTCCAGAGAATCCGGTGGCACAGTCGTCTCCAGCGCGCTCGGATTGATGCGCGACATCATTCACGAACGCTACTCGTCGAGCGAATGGAACATCTACGGCGCGCAAGCCTCGGATGGAGATAATTGGCCGGAAGACTCCGGTAACTGCAGCCGCATACTGATGCAGGATTTAATGCCGCAAACTCAGTATTACGCCTATATCGAAGTCAACAACAGCAATCCGCAAAGCTTGTGGAGCGAGTATAAAAAGGTTGCAGCAGCTTGGCCTAACTTCGCCATGCGGGCCATCGGTCAAGCGATCGAGATTTATCCAGTGTTTCGTGAATTATTCAAGAAGCAACGAGCATGACCCTGATATCGGAAGGTTCCGAGTGGAGCTTCGAGCTATTAGAGCGCTACGACAAGGAGCTGGCGCGTATCGCTGCTGATTTTGGTCTGGATACGTATCCCAACCAGATCGAGATTATTACTTCCGAGCAAATGATGGATGCTTATTCCAGTACCGGCATGCCGGTGTTCTACCATCATTGGTCTTTTGGCAAGCAAGCTCTGAACATCGAAAAAAGCTACCGGCGCGGCCAGATGGGTCTGGCTTACGAGCTGGTCATCAACTCGAACCCCTGCATCGCTTATCTCATGGAAGAGAACAGCATGACCATGCAGGCGCTGGTCATTGCTCACGCGTGCTATGGGCATAATGCATTCTTCAAGAACAATTACCTTTTCAAAGCGTGGACCAGCGCGGACGCCATTGTCGATTACCTGATTTTCGCCCGCAACTACATTGCTGAATGTGAGGAACGTTACGGTGCGACCAGCGTTGAAGAGATAGTCGATTCCTGCCATGTCCTAATGAATTACGGCGTGGACCGGTATAAGAAATCATCGCCGTTATCCATGAAGAAGGAACGTAGCCGGCAAAAGGAGCGAGAAGAATATCTCCAATCTCAAATTAATGACCTATGGCAGCATACTGTCCCGGTTCACGACGGTATAGCCAAGAAGCAAAGCAAGAAATTTCCGCGCGAGCCCGAAGAAAACCTCTTGTACTTCATCGAGAAGAATGCACCGTTTCTGGAGCCTTGGCAACGCGAAATAGTGCGTATCGTCCGCAAGATTGCTCAGTATCTTTATCCGCAACGGCATACCAAGATAATGAACGAGGGCTGGGCGACGTTCTGGCACTATACGTTGCTGAACCGCCTGTATGATGAAAGGCGCGTTAATGACAGCTTTATGTTGGAGTTCCTCACCTCGCACACCAATGTGATTTTTCAGCCTGGATATGACAATCCGCATTACTCCGGCGTCAATCCCTATGCGCTGGGTTTCGCCATGATGTCCGATATCCGCCGCATGTGCGAGGAGCCTACCGAAGAAGACAAGTACTGGTTCCCAGATCTGGCTGGGGGAGACTGGCTCAAGATATTGGACTTCGCCATGCGTAACTTCAAGGACGAAAGTTTCATCGCCCAGTATCTATCGCCGAAAATAATCCGCGATTTCAAACTGTTCAGCTTACTGGACGATGATAAAGAGGAGCAGTTGGAGATTACTGGCATTCATAATGAGGAAGGCTACCGTCACATCCGCAAAGTGCTGTCAGAGCAATATAATGTGAGCAATCTAGAACCCAATATTCAAGTCTATCAAGCCAATACGCGCGAAGACCGTTCGCTGACCTTGCGCCATTACGAACATGACCGGCGGCCGTTAGGCAATAGTACTGATGAGGTAATCAAACACGCGCACCGCCTGTGGGGCTTTAAGGTCAGACTCGAAACCGTTGACTCGGCTGGCCAGGTGATACGCACTTACGAATGTGGATAACCGTACTGACGTACTCACAGCGCCGCCGCTTTTGGCAGAACCCTCCATCAGGTTATCGAGCCGATAAAGACCCGGCCGCTGGGAAGGGGCACTCGCCTGCTTCTCTGGCTTGAGGCCATGCCTTGGGTTAAGGCGTCCGCAGTACTTGAACGGTAACGAGTTTAATCCGGAGCGTTAAGATTCGATTCTAAGCAGAGCTCGATTCCGCTTTCGACGGCATATAAAAACCATTGGTGTTTGGCGGAGAGAGAGGGATTCGAACCCTCGATGGGCTTATGGGCCCATACTCCCTTAGCAGGGGAGCGCCTTCAGCCTCTCGGCCATCTCTCCTGAACTGTTTTTTACTCTTTTTCCGGCTCGTCCGCTGCTTTTTCGCCATCGGAGGAACTCTGTTGTTCTTTTTTTATCCGTTCGTAGATTTCTTCACGATGAACCGAGATGTCTTTAGGGGCATTAACACCGATGCGAACCTGATTGCCCTTTACCCCGAGTACAGTCACCGTGACCTCGTCACCGATCATGAGCGTCTCGCCCACTCTGCGCGTTAGTATTAACATATGCCCGTCCTTTGTATCTTCGCATCTCTGAAATGTCAAAATTCATCTATCGCTATCGTCAAACGACAGTTCTTGACTTGCTGAGCAGGAAATTCTAACAACTCCTGCAAGATGCATAAAGCGTTCAGTTCGATTCTTTTGATTGAACGTCCTGATCCAATTTGAAGACTTCATGCAGGGTTCGCACTGCCAACTCCAAATACCGCTCGTCCACGACCACTGAAATCTTGATTTCGGAAGTCGATATCATACGTATGTTGATTCCTTCCCCAGCTAAAGATTCAAACATCTTGCTCGCTATGCCGGCATGTGATCGCATGCCCACGCCAACCAGGGAAATCTTGACGATCTTATCGTCGCCGCTTATTTCTCTTGCGCCCATTTCAGTGCAAGTTCTTTGCAATATATCCATCGCTTTTTTGTAATCGTTGCGATGAACGGTAAACGTGAAGTCGGTTTTGGCATCGGGGGCGATGTTCTGCACAATCATATCCACTTCAATGTTGGCATCCGCGATCGGCCCGAGTATTTTATGGGCGATTCCCGGACGGTCGGGCACCCCTAGTACGGTCAGTTTTGCCTCGTCCCTGTTAAACGCAATCCCGGAAATCAAAGCTTTTTCCATTCCTGCTTCCTCATAACTGATCAGTGTGCCCTCTCCTTCGGTAAAGCTGGAAAGCACGCGCAGCGAAACATTATATTTTCCCGCGAACTCAACTGAGCGAATCTGCAGTACCTTGGACCCAAGACTCGCCATCTCGAGCATTTCTTCGAAGGTAATGCGATTGAGCCGCCTCGCCCTCGGCTCGATCCGAGGATCGGTCGTGTAAACACCATCGACATCGGTGTAAATCAAACACTCATCCGCCTTGAGGGCGGCGGCCAATGCAACCGCAGTCGTGTCCGAGCCGCCTCGGCCCAGAGTGGTGATATCGCCGTTTTCGGTTATGCCCTGAAACCCCGCCACAACGATCACTTTACCGGCACTCAAGGTATCTTTGATACGATCGGTATCGATGTCTAGTATGCGCGCCTTGGTAAAGGCGTCATCTGTCAAAATCCTGACCTGCGCGCCGGTATACGAACAGGCCGCATATCCTTTCTGTTCCAGGGCCATGCAGAGCAAGGCAATGGTGACCTGTTCGCCGGTGGACAGTAGAACATCCAGCTCTCTCGGGTTGGGCGGCTCTTGTATCTCGCGTGCCAAGGCAACCAGGCGGTTAGTTTCACCGCGCATGGCGGAGACCACCACGACGACATCATGACCTTTTTCGCGGACGTTAATGATGTTGTCAGCGACATGCTTTATGCGCTCGGTGCTGCCAACCGACGTGCCGCCATATTTATGCACATAAAGCGCCATTTTGTCGTTTAAATTGGTTATGTACAGTAGAGTCGGGTATCTACGCCAACCGTTGCCGAACCCATTCGGGGACACTCGCCAGAGCTTTAGGCAGCATGGCCGGATTGCTGCCGCCAGCCTGGGCCAAATCCGGTCTGCCGCCCCCTTTACCACCCACTTGCATCGCTACGAGATTAACCATGTCGCCGGCTTTTATCTGATCTATCCTGTCCTGGGTGACACCTGCGATGAGGTTTACCTTTTCATCCTTGACTCCGGCCAACACGATCGCTGCGCTGCCCAACTTATTCTTGAGCTGATCGATCAAGTCGCGCAACGATTTAGCATCGCTCTGCTCTACCTGTGCGGCGAGCACTTTAGTGCCCTTGATCTCGATTGCCTGTGAGGCAAGATCAGCGCCCGCCGCCGAGGCGAATTTGGATTTCAATCGATCCAGTTCCTTTTCCAGCGAACGATTTTTTTCAATCAACTGCTGGATTTTCTCATCCAGCATTTCACGGCCAGCTTTAAGACGTTCGCTGAGCGTTTGTAAAAAGCTTTCATTTTGCTCAACCCAATCAATGGCAGCCTGCCCAGTCAATGCTTCGATCCGCCTCACACCCGCGGCCACACCGGTCTCTGCGATGATTTTAAAAAAGCCGATATCACCGGCGCGGGTAACGTGGGTGCCCCCGCATAACTCGGTGGAGAAATCGCCCATGCGCAGAACGCGCACCTCATCGCCGTATTTTTCGCCAAACAGAGCGATTGCACCGGCAGCCAGTGCTTCGTCCTTGCTCATTATCTCAGGCGTAACCTCATAGTTTAAACGGACTTGTTCATTGACCAGGCGCTCAATCGCAGCGATTTGATGAGGCTTTAGTGGCTCGAAATGAGAAAAATCAAAACGCAGGCGCTCTGCGTTCACCAACGATCCCTTCTGCGTGACGTGATCACCCAATATCCTGCGTAGCGCCGCGTGCAGGAGATGCGTGGCGGAGTGATTCAGCGCCGTCGCCCGTCTTAAGGTCTCATCGACCATCGCCCGGCATAGCGAACCCACCGCCAACGTGCCACTTGTGAGGTGCCCGAGATGCAGGACCACTCCATCACCCCGTTTTTTTGTATCTGTCACCTCGAAAACGGCGCCCTCTGCGCATATCTCGCCGCGGTCGCCTACTTGACCACCGGATTCGGCGTAAAACGACGTCTTGTCCAGAACGACGATGCCTTCATCGCCAGCGTGCAGTTGGTCGACGATTTTCCCGCCTTTCTGCAGCGCCAGGATTTTCGACTCCTCGACTAAATGAACATAGCCCGTGAATTCAGTGTGCGCGCCCAGGTCGACATCCTGCGCGTGACGGACCGAAAACTGACTTGCCGCACGCGCCCTGTCGCGCTGCTCATGCATCAGCTTTTCAAAACCTTCCAAATCGACAGCTAAGCGGTGCTCACGCGCTACATCGGCAGTGAGGTCAACTGGAAACCCATAGGTGTCGTAAAGCTGGAACACGATGTGGCCGGGGATTTCGCCGCCCTTTAAATCTCTGATACATTCCTCGAGGATTTTCATACCTTGTTGCAAGGTTTCGGCAAACCGTTCTTCCTCGTTCAACAGGATGCGCTCGATGGACGGCTGAGTTTTCCTGAGGTCCGGATAGGCATCGCCCATGACCGTACACAAGGGGCCAACCAGTTTGTAAAAAAAGGCATCGTGCGTACCGAGCTTATAGCCGTGCCGTATAGCGCGCCGAATAATGCGGCGCAAAACGTAGCCACGGCCTTCATTTGAAGGCAGCACACCATCGGCGATCAGAAAAGAACAGGAACGAATATGATCGGCAATGACGCGCAGCGAACTGTGCGTTAAATCGCTCGTGTGGGCGAGCGTGGCCGCTGCATTGATGAGGCTCTGGAACAAATCGATCTGGTAATTGTTATGGACTCCCTGCATAACAGCGGCCATCCGCTCCAGCCCCATACCGGTGTCGACCGAGGGCTTCGGTAGAGGGACCAGTCTGCCATCCTGAGCACGGTCGTACTGCATAAAGACGAGGTTCCATATCTCGACATAACGATCACCGTCTGCATGCGGCGAACCGGGCGGTCCGCCGGCTATTTCCTCACCATGATCATAGAAGATTTCGGTGCACGGCCCGCAAGGGCCAGTATCGCCCATGGACCAGAAATTGTCCTTGGTACCCACCCGAGTGAACCGTTCTGAGTTAATTCCGACCTCGTCTAGCCAGACCCGCTCAGTCTCCTCGTCGTGCTCATAAACCGTGATCCATAATCGTTCTGGCGGCACCGCCAAGACGTCGGTCAAAAATTCCCACGCGTAGCGAATTGCCTCGCGTTTGAAGTAATCACCGAAGCTGAAGTTTCCCAGCATCTCGAAAAACGTATGATGCCGTGCGGTATAACCCACGTTCTCCAAATCATTATGCTTGCCCCCGGCGCGCACACATCGTTGTGAGGAAGTTGCGCGTAGAAAGGAGGGTTCTTCCCGGCCGAGGAAAATATCCTTGAATTGCACCATACCGGCATTAGTAAAGAGCAGGCTAGGATCATTCGCCGGTACTAAAGAGCTCGACGGCACGACCGTGTGCCCCTTCTCACGAAAGAAAGCGAGAAAACGGGAGCGTAATTCTGCACTGGTCATATACGCCATCAGTGTCATCTATAAGAGATTATCTTGCTCGGGCTCATCGGCCTGCCTCAAACGCTTGAATAGCGCGTGAATCTGTTCGAGGGTAAAACCCCGCCGCTGCATGAAACGGGCGCGTGAGGCCAATTCTTCCCGGCTCTTCGGCAGTCTGCCGCCATACTTTTTGGTATAAACCTTTTCGATTATTTCTGTCCGATCACCCAGGTCATCCGGCTGATAGGCATCCCGAGGAATCTCTTTAATGCCCCGCTGGCTCAATTCCTGCCGGATGCGGTTAATGCCATAACCTTTTTGCAACCGACTGCGCACATAACTCTCAGTAAAGCGGCTATCGCTTTGCAAACCATCCCGACTCAACTCATCGATCGCCAGATCGATGGCCGGGTGAGGATAGCCTTTTGCTGCTAATTTCTGGCGGAGTTCGTAACGGCTGTGCTCCCTGCGCGCCAACAAGCGGATACAGGCACTCTTGGCCGCCTGAACGGAATCGGGTGGCATCGTGATCTGAAGTGCCGTCTTACTCGATGTCCGAATGCACAGCCGATTCCACTACCGGCACAACGGTACCAAATGCCTTTTCACGGATTCTAGCCTCGATCTGATTTGCTAAATCGGGGTGTGATTTCAAGTAAGCGCGGACATTGTCCTTGCCTTGCCCGATACGTTCCGTGTCGTAGCTATACCACGAACCTGATTTCTGGATGAGATCATAGTTAACGCCCAGATCGATCAGCTCACCTTCACGGGAGACGCCTTCACCATAAAGGATCTCAAAATCGGCTTTCTTGAAAGGCGGTGCGACTTTGTTCTTGACCACCTTTACCGTAGTCTCATTGCCCACGACTTCATCGCCATTCTTGATCGCTCCAGTACGACGAATGTCGAGCCGCACGGAAGCATAGAACTTCAGTGCATTGCCACCGGTCGTCGTTTCCGGATTACCAAACATCACGCCGATCTTCATGCGTATCTGGTTAATAAATATCACGAGCGCGTTGGATCGCTTTATATTGGCCGTCAGCTTGCGTAGCGCCTGGGACATCAGTCTCGCCTGCAAACCGACGTGCGAATCGCCCATTTCGCCCTCGATCTCTGCCTTCGGCGTCAAGGCAGCGACCGAGTCGATAACGACCACCTCGACACCACCGGAACGTACCAGCATATCCGCAATTTCCAGGGCCTGTTCGCCCGTATCCGGTTGTGATAATAAGAGGTCGTCGATATTGACGCCAATCTTTTCGGCATAGATCGGATCCAGTGCATGCTCGGCGTCAATAAAAGCAGCCACGCCACCGAGCTTCTGTGCCTGCGCGATAACTTGCAGCGTGAGCGTCGTTTTACCCGATGATTCTGGCCCATAGACTTCAACGACCCGGCCACGCGGCAGGCCACCACAGCCTAGCGCGATATCCAGGGCTAGAGAACCAGTCGGGATGACCTCGATGTCTCTGGCAATCGTGACATCGCCCATACGCATGACCGAACCTTTACCGAATTGCTTTTCAATTTGCATCAGCGCTGCGCCCAGCGCTTTCTTTTTGTTTTCGTCCATTGCTATTCCACTCTATTCGATTGACTTGGTATCATTAGTTTAATAGCGCAGACTAAACCGAGAGTTTTACTAGTGCTCATCTAAGGGCCAGGTTCGTAAAACTTCGTATGTCGACTCGCCTTGATCTAAATATGACTTGATAAGCGAAAATGAGTTCACTTGCCAGACCAGCGGGAGCTCTGCGGGCTGAAGATTTGGACGGCAATCGGCCTTCCGCGCCAACGTGAGGTGAGGGCGGTAAGGCCGCGTGTCGAGAGTAAAGCCTCCTGTTTGTAGACTTTCCCTTAGTCGATCGACCAGCAGCAGCAAGCCGCCCGGTACCGTCGTCGAGGTCAAACACAGGATGCCAGAACCGCGCCAGCGTTCCGCGCGGTCCACCACCCAGCAGAAATGGGTTGCCCGAACCCGATCTGCGCTAGCTTTCAGCGCCGACAGCTTGTGGGTTTCGACATCTCCCAGGAAAACCAGGGTCAAGTGAAACTTTTCGGTTTTTATCCAACTCGCTGTTACCGAATTCCTAAATGCCCTGGCTGCCTCCTCTATCCTAGCCCGGGTGAGAAGATCCGGCCACAGCGCAAAAAACAAACGGAGTGAACTCGCCTGCGTTAACACTCACCCAGTTCCGATAAGCCCAATACGGTACGAAAGTAAGCGCCACAATGGCGTAAACGGCCGTTTTCTCTGCCGCATGATGCAGTAAAACCGCCTCGTCCCGAATCACCTGTCAGCGTCTAGCTCCATGGCCGGCGCTCGTCAGCAGCATCTAAACGGGTTTGCGTGATAGTAACTTAAACGCACCGCAAAGTGAGAAAAAGTTTCGGTCCCTGCGATTTTAGGCGGAGCATCGGTGAATTTCCATCGCTAGAGGAAGAATCAGATCACCGGTTTATGGGGCTGTCCTTTGCACTCACAGGCCCTTTCGAGCCGGATGGGCTGCCTCCGGCATGAGGGGCACTTTACGCGACATGACAGGCGCGTAAGATAAAACTTCGGTGGCGAGCTGCCCGTGCTCAGCGTCCCTTCGAAGACGTGAACCGGGAAAAGGCACGCGCCCTTTTCTGGAACAATCAGTCGCCGGACTGAAGAGGAGATGATCTCATGTGTCAGCTAACAAGGCGTCCGCATTCCATCTATTGCATTTTGCCGCCCCACATACTGCGTTCCTTGGCCCAGAACGGAACGCCGGGGCAGCGCCACAATGCGCTGCAGACGTTATCCATCGACAGCACTTTCCGCGGCCTCCGCGCCAGCCAACCGGTCGTGAGACGGGCGCATAGGATAGCGATCGCCGAAGGCCAAAAGCAACGCACCATCTACACCGCGAACCAGTCCGAAACGCTGCCGGGCACCCTCGCGCGCGCCGAGGACACCCAGCCCAGTAACGATCCCGCCATCGATGAGGCTTACGATGGTCTCGGCGCGACATTTGATTTCTATTGGGAAGTCTTCGACCGCAACTCCATCGACGACGAGGGCCTGCCGCTAGATGCGACGGTTCACTACGGCGAAAATTACGACAACGCGTTCTGGAACGGCGAGCGCATGGTGTTCGGCGACGGCGACGGCGATCTCTTCAACCGCTTCACCGTTTCTCTGGACGTCATCGGTCACGAACTGGCTCACGGCGTCACCGAGGATGAGGCGCAGCTCGCGTATTTCTCCCAATCGGGCGCACTGAACGAATCCATGTCCGACGTATTCGGCTCGCTGGTGAAGCAATACCTTCTCAAGCAACCGGCTGATCAGGCCGACTGGCTGATCGGCGCTGGCCTGCTCACGACGAAAGTAAGTGGCGTTGCCCTGCGCTCGATGAAAGCGCCGGGCACTGCCTATGACGACCCAATTCTCGGTAAAGATCCGCAGCCGGCGCATATGCGAGATTTCGTGAGCACTTCCAGGGACAATGGCGGCGTCCATATCAACTCGGGAATTCCCAATCACGCGTTCTACCTCGTCGCCACCCAGCTCGGCGGCTACGCTTGGGAAAAAGCCGGACGCATTTGGTATGAGACGCTGCGCGATTCGCGTCTGCGGCCGAATACCGGGTTTAAGCGCTTCGCCAGGCTTACCGCGTCGGTCGCAGCACGGCTCTATGGTTCACAAGGTACCGAGGAAAAGGCGGTGAGCGATGCGTGGAAGCAGGTCGGCATCGTGCTTAACTAAAGCATTCGTCGTCTACTTCGTTCTGCTGGCGCAATTCACAGGGACAGGGGCGGCGCCAGTCGGGCGTGGAGCTATTAAATCAGAGGAGAAAAGCATGCGGATCGAGCTAACAACGGAAGGCGGAGTCGCTTACTTTCCGGGCCTGAGCAAGCCTGTCGTGGTCGACAGCGGGCGGCTATCTCAAGAACAAAAGGCCGAATTGCAGCGGCTGACTGAGGAAGCGCGTTTCTTTGAGCTTCCAGAAAAAGCGGATACGCCGCGGCGGGGTGCCGATTATCGGCGTTACACCCTCACTATCGAAGGCGATGCGAGGCACCATACGGTGCAGTTTACCGACCTCATCGATAACCCGGCATTGAAACGACTCGTACACTATGTCGAATCGCTCGGCGCCAAGGCGCCCCGCTAACCGTGAAGTCGCCTGTCCAGGCTGCAAACCACGCTCCGCCATGATACGCAAGATCACAGGCAGGAACCGTCCGCCAGCGCACCGGATCGGCTTGTACTGTCCCGAATACGAGCCCGTAACGCCTGTTTATGGCACTAGGTAGAACCGCAGCGCGGTCTTATCGGGCTGTGAGCGACCGGCTGATCCGTTGAAGCTATTCGAAGCGATTGATCAGCCGATACAGAAAAATTCCTTCAGAGCACAGGTGTGGCAATGAATAAGGTCAAACAGTCACATAAAATGGGTGCGTGTCTAACGCCTCGCGCAATGGGCGCGAACCTCGAATGGAAATAGCTCTCCTGTTTGGCCTCATGTTTCTCAATGCCTTTTTTGCCATGTCCGAGATTGCGCTCGTCACCTCTCGCAGGGCGCGTCTGCAAAAGCTGGCGGATGAAGGCGACACCGCCGCGGCAACGGCCATCGAGTTGGGTGAAAATCCCACCCGTTTTCTCTCGACTATTCAGATCGGGATCACCTCCATAGGTATTCTCAGCGGTATCGTCGGTGAGGCGGCCCTCGCCCGACCGCTGTCGGCATGGCTGGTGCGTTTGGGCGTTCGCGAGGTGCTAAGCGACTATGCCGCAATGGGTCTGGTTGTCGGCATCATTACTTATTTTTCGATAGTGCTCGGGGAACTCGTTCCCAAACGGCTCGGACAGATGAATCCGGAACCCATCGCCCGGCGCGTCTCCCGGCCGATGCACTGGCTGACCCTCGGGGCCAAACCTTTCGTCAAATTGCTTTCCGGATCGACTGAGCTCGTGCTCCGCATATTTGGCGCGCGCACCAACAGAGGGCCGGCAGTCACTCAGGAAGAGATTCATGCCATGCTGGAAGAGGGCTCCGATGCCGGTGTGATCGAGTACCACGAACACGCGATGGTACGCAATGTGTTCCGTTTGGATGACCGTCCGATCGCTTCGCTGATGACACCCCGCCAGGATATCGTGTTTCTCGATATCGACTCGCCGCCGAACGTAAATTTGGATAAAGTCGAAAAATCCGAACACTCCCGCTTTCCCGTCTGCAGAGGCGGCTTTGACGAAGTCCTCGGTATCATCGGCGCCAAACAACTGCTGGCACAGGCAATCCGCCGGCAACCGCTCAATCTGACCGAACATCTGCAGCCCGCCCTGTTCATCCCGGAGACGCTGACCGGCCTCGAACTGCTGGAACATTTCCGAACCTCCAATGTCCAGCTGGCGCTCGCCATTGACGAGTATGGCGAAGTTCAAGGGCTGGTCAGTTTGCAGGACGTGCTCGAAGCGATTACGGGCGAGTTTGAGCCACGCGATAGCGAGGACGCCTCATCGCTCCAGCGCGAAGACGGTTCCTGGCTGCTGGACGGCTTGATTCCTATTTTTGAGATGAAAGACTGTTTGAAGTTGCGTTCCGTTCCGGAGGAGAGCAAAAACCGGTACAACACACTGAGTGGAATGATGATGCTGTTACTCGGGCACATACCCATTACCGGCGACCGGGTTGAATGGGAAGACTGGTGTTTTGAAATCGTCGATATGGATGGCAAGCGCATCGACAAAGTGTTGGCTTCTCGCCTTGCGGACCCGGCGAAGGTGGACGCCGGATAACACAGTATCGGGGTGCCGCCATTAGCCAACATAAGCCAGGGTGAGGCGATTGTGATAAGCTTTCGGTCTCTCTATACTCGACTCGCTCAGCCGCAAACCGAGAATAACGACGATGGAAAAAGCATTCATCCTTCACATGTTCACTCCGGAAAAGAATCTCAGCCCATTCGATGTCAATATGGCGCTGGATTCGGGATGGTTGTCAGCTACTCCTTATACGCATCTGGAGCTGGCTGAAATGCCCGCTCTGGTTCAGGACGTGATCTTTTCAAGAAGCGCCGCGGGCGTCCGCCGGACCGGTATCTTTATCGGTGGCCGCGACGCCAAGTTGGCCATGGACATGCTAAAGGCTGCCCAGAAAGCGATGATTCCTCCGTTCGAGGTGTCAGCTTTCGCCGACCCGAGCGGAGCTTTTACCACGGC
Organism: Methylococcaceae bacterium; assembly: GCA_902812445.1. GTDB lineage: Bacteria > Pseudomonadota > Gammaproteobacteria > Methylococcales > Methylococcaceae > CADDZF01. The sequence continues at coordinate 14,504 of CADDZF010000058.1, forward strand.
GGCCGCCATGGTCGCCCTGGTTGAGCAAGAACTGGTCAAAACCCATCAAACCTCGCTGGAGGGCAAGACGATATTGGCGCTGGGAGGAACCGGCCCGGTTGGGCAGATCGCCTCCGTGCTTGCGGCGCTGGCGGGGGCGCGGGTCAAGATCGTCGGCCGCCAACTGGAAAAATCGCAAAAGGCCGCCGAACTCTGCAACCGGGAATTCGGCGCCGGCGAAACGGCGATCGAAGGCGAAACAGACGCCAATAAAAGTGAATTAATACGATCGGCCGACGTGGTTTTCGCCACCGCCGCAGCGGGCATCGAGGTGCTCGGTGCCGAGCTCGTGGCTTCCGCTACCCAGCTCAAGGTCGCGGCCGATGTCAACGCCGTACCGCCTTCCGGCATTGCTGGTCTCGGCGCGCACCACAAAGGGACACCGCTTGAAACCTCTGGAAGTGGAGCCGTCGGTATTGGCGCACTGGCCATCGGCAACATCAAATACAAGACTCAGCATGAGTTGCTTCACCAGATGCGCTATCAGATGCGCAAGACCGATAAGCCGGTGTATCTGCACTTCGAACAGGCCTTTGAAGTTGCCCGCCAGTTCGTCAAAAACCTCTAGTCGGCTAGTGCACTGTTGCAGCCGGTTGCCAACCTCAAAGTCATGCTGTCACGCGACTTACTCAAGCGAGAGTAAAGACCGATGGAAAAGCGCTCGATTATCCACCTGCTCGATCCCATGCCGCATAACAGCCCTTTCGACATCAATATGGCGGCAGATGCGGGATTTGAGGTCGTGGCCACCCACAGCAACGTCAAATTGGAAGAAGTCAGCGGGCTCGTCCAGGACGCGATCTTCTCCCGCGGACCGGCTGGCGTAAAGCGCACCGGGATCTTTATAGGCGGGCGCGACATCGGTCTGGCAATGGGCATGCTGGAAGCCGCGAAAAAAGCCATGGTGCCCCCTTTCGAGGTTTCGGTGCTCGCCGATCCCAGCGGCGCGTTTACGACCGCTGCAGCCCTGGTTGCCTGCGTGGAACGGGAACTGAAAAACAAGCACGCGCTAGCACTGCAAGGACGGCGCGCGATCGTTTTCGGCGGAACCGGGCCTGTCGGCATCGCCACGGGGGTGATCGCGTCTCTGAATGGCGCGGACACGACCATCGTTGATCATCTGTCGATCGACACCGCTCTGGAAAAAGCCAATGACTATAACCGGCTCTGCGGCAGTACGCTGAAAGGCACCTATGCCAGCTCCGAAGCCGACAAGGCGAGGCTGGTCGTCAATGCCGAAATCGTGTTTTGCACGGCGAGAGCGGGCGTGCAGGTGCTCAGCGCTTCGGTGCTGGAGGACGCCAGGAAGATGAAAGTCGCTGGCGATGTAAACGCCGTGCCGCCGCTTGGCATCGAAGGCGTCAAGGTCAAGGACTGCGGCGCGCCACTATTGCTTGCGACGCACTCCCCGGGAGCGGTGGGTATCGGTGCACTGGCCGTAGGCAATATAAAATACAAGTTGCAAAACAAGCTCCTGTCCTTGATGCTGGAAACCGATAAACCGATCTATTTGGATTTTCGTGACGCTTTCCAGCGGGCAAGAGCGATGATCTGATCAGATTTGCTTTTACGAGAATGCCGGGGTTTGTACGCAAACCGGGTTTTTAGAGAACCGGTAGTCGAGCGTCCTGGATCGTGATGGCCAGAAGTCTTGCAGTTCCGGCAGAGTTATCAAGCGATAATTGCCCGATCAATAAGCGTGGTTTGAATTGCGCTGATCGCCAGACGCATTCTTCTGGCGCTGATATCGATATGCGGCGCGGACGATGGCCATCGATAAATCGATCTGCATGCATCATCCATCGATGTTCTTAGCCTAAAATAGGTGAAAAACACAAGCGATTTCTCGTATGGGTTTGACGCGATCGGGCAGATAACCCATAATTTTACTCTACTGTTCAGTTCTTGGGTTCCAGCCGGCAACATTATCCATCTATTGCCATATCGCCGTCTTGTTTGCTGTTTGTCAATTACTTTAGGACTAAAGATGAGCAAAAATTTTATCTTTACATCAGAATCGGTATCCGAAGGCCACCCCGACAAGATCGCTGACCAGGTCTCGGACGCCGTATTGGACGCGATGCTGGAGCAGGATCCGCGATCCCGCGTGGCTGTCGAAACCTTGGTCAAGACCGGCATGGTGGTCCTGGCAGGTGAGGTGACCACAGAGGCATGGGTGGATACGGAAGAGCTGGTGCGCAGGGTCGTTAAAGAAATAGGCTATGACGACCCGGAGATCGGTTTTGATTGGCAGAGCTGTGCGGTGATGACTGCGATCGGTAAGCAATCGCCGGATATCGCCATAGGGGTCAATGAAACGGAAGGTCATGAGCAGGGGGCTGGCGATCAAGGTTTGATGTTTGGCTACGCAACGAACGAAACCGACGTCTTCATGCCCGCTCCCATCACCTATGCCCACCGACTGGTGCGCAGACAGGCCGAGGTGCGAAAAAAGAAACTGTTGCCGTGGTTGCGGCCGGATGCCAAGAGTCAGGTGACGCTACGCTACGAAAACCACAGGCCGGTCGCTATCGAGGCGGTCGTGCTTTCCACTCAACACCATCCGGACATTGGACAGCAGGAGATTCGGGAAGCTGTCATGGACGAAATTATCCTCCACGTGTTGCCCAAAGAATGGCTGCATAACGATACCAAATACCTCATCAATCCAACCGGCCAATTCATCATTGGCGGACCCGTCGGCGACTGCGGACTCACTGGCCGGAAAATCATCGTCGATACTTATGGCGGCATGGCGCGGCATGGCGGTGGAGCGTTCAGCGGCAAGGATCCTTCCAAGGTCGATCGCTCGGCCGCGTATATGTGCCGCTACGTAGCCAAAAATATCGTCGCCGCCGGACTTGCGGAGCGCTGTGAGATCCAGGTGTCCTATGCCATCGGCGTAGCGGAGCCGACATCCATCAGTATCGAGACTTTCGGTACCGGCATATTGCCGGAAGATCGCATCGTGGAAATCGTTCGTGAGCATTTCGATATGCGGCCAAAAGGCTTGGTTGCCATGCCGCCATAAGTATCGACGATGATTTTCCGGCC